>JAZRJL010000033.1:0-4649 GCA_045645805.1 Clostridia bacterium
TGACTGCTACTATTGAAGAAATTCCTTATGCAGTTCTTCATCACATCACAGACAGAATTACTCATGAAGTAGACGGAATTAACCGTGTACTCTTCGACCTCACACCGAAGCCAATCGGCACAATTGAGTGGGAATAATTGACTAAAACCCGAAACCCTTTATTTTACAAGGGTTTCGGGACTTTTGTTTTTAATTTGATACACGAATTGATACACGAAGCCACAGGGCACAATTCCTTTTCATAATTTATCCATATTTCGTTAATGGTTTAGAGCGTAAAAAAATACCGTCGAGGAAGTTAATCCCCGACGGTGTTTCTACTATTTACATCAAATATATACTCTTTTTCTGAAGTGTTCGGCATTTACACGCCTTTTTGTGTATAAAAACCAATTTTGCTTAATTCTTCATTAAGTTCCTGTATGAGTCTGTATGCTGAGCTTTTCTTAACTCCATAAAGTTCAATTATATCGTTAACATTATAAAATAATTTTTTCTCCATAAATATTTCCACTTAATTTACCTATTTATTTTTTAGTGAAAATATGATAAAATTACATAAAACAATTTAATTTGCGAGGCAATATATGAAAACAAAACGAAACATATTTGATAAGCTGAACACCTTATTATTTGGAAAGGATCTTCGTGTAACAACAGGGGAGCCTTATACCGAGGTGCGAGAGGGCGACTATTCATCCTATTACCCCTTGGAAAAATATATCGATTTTACACAACAAGCACCCGACAATTGCTACGACATCAGAGATTATGGTGCTGATATAAATGCAACTGATGAAGCCAATGCGAAAGCCATTCAGCAGGCTATAGACAAATGCCATAAAGACGGTGGCGGTACTGTTTTAATCAGTGGCGGTATGTATATAACTACAACAATTTTTCTTCGCAGTAATGTGACATTATTCATCGATAAAGATAGCTCGCTTTCGGCTAACACAAGTGGTAAAGGATACAAACATAACGCTCTGATTTATGCCTTTGACTGTGATAATATTTCCATAACCGGTGGTGGCAAGCTTATTGGCAATGGTACTCTTTTTGGTCTTAAGCCCGTCAGTGAAAATATGTTTACTCCTTCACCTGTAATCGATGTTATTAAGATGCGTCAGGATTATCGTGCTCAGATTCGCTTTGCTCACAAGTCAAAATATGGCTCGATTCTTCTTACTGAAAAATGCAGAAATATTAAGATACACAACATCATTTTTGAAGACTCGCCTTGGTGGACATATAAAATGCTCGTGTGTGATGGTGTGAAAATCACTGATACTGTTATATGGAATAACCGAAATGTTGCAAACTCTGATGGATTTGATATTGCAGGAAGTTGTAATGTAGAAATTGACCACTGCTTTGTGTCAACGGCCGATGACGGCATTGTACTCAAAAATGCTATCTGGTGTGGCTGTGAGAAAGAAATGCACGGTATCACTGTGAGAAACTGCGAGGTTATCTCAAGAACAAACTGCTTCAAAATCGGCACAGAAACAACCTATGATGTTTATGATGTTACTGTCGAGGATTGCACCTTCCTGATGACAGACCTTTATCCCGGTGCTGTTTCGGGGGTATCAATCGAGGCTTGTGATGGTGCTAAGGTACACGATGTGAAAGTTAAAAATATAACTATGGACAGATGTACTTGTCCGTTGTTTATCCGTTTGGGTAACCGCAACCGAGCTGCAGAGGTTACTTCTGCAACTGCAAACAAAACAGAAATCGTCAAAGAGGCGGGTGATGAAAAGCCCATAGACAAAAACATTTTTGACGGCAAGAGCGAAATGTATAATATAACAGTTGAAGATATAAAGGCTACAAATGTAGAGCTTCCTGTAATCGTTGCAGGTTACAAACAAAAGCTTAAGACAAAGTATTGTACTGATGTAACTCTCAAAAACTTCGATATAACTTATCGTGATGCCATAGAGATTAAAGATAACCGACTTTTTATCCCCGAATATACAAAGGTTTATCCTGAGTGCTGGAGATTCAGAAATCTTCCCGCTTATGGCATATGGGCAAGACACTGCCGAAATCTCAAAATTGAAAACTTCGCTTGCAGGGGTATAAAGGATGGTCACAGAAAAGAAAAAATCTTTATTGATTGCAAATAAGTAAGATGATTATCTTGTTAAAAAACAAAGTACCTGCCGTTCTGGTAGGTACTTTTACTATATTCACCATCTTCTGTCTTTCACATTGGGACAGTTATTCTTTTTAAACGCTGCTCTGAATTCCACATAGCAACCGCATTTCATACATACACCTGATATGAGATTGTCGCAACTTTTGCACTCGCTGAGCCTCTTTTCGTAAAGCTCATCGGGTGCCCTTTCTTTTTCGGAGAGCTTGTCAATTCGCTTCTTTATGCTTTTGAGTGTATCCTCTTCTGCTGCCTCGTGAAGCAGACATCTTTTACATTCTGCCATATTATCTGATTACAAACTTAACAACTGAGCAGGGAGGAATAGTAGTTTTGAATCCGTCTGCGAGGATTTCGTAATCGCTGAAAGCTTTTGTGTAGGCTACATTCTTGTTCTCAAAGCTGTTGTAGTCGTGGATGTCGCCTGTGAGAATTTCTGCTGAAAGATCTTTGAGATTAAAGTCTGCTATCTGACAGTGAATGTCTGCACTCTCATCAGCAGATGTGTTGACTACAGTTGCAATAATAGTACCGTCTTCTTTAACTGAAGCACTTTCTATAAGTTTAGGCAGGGTACCCTTGTCGGCAAGGTTGGGAGTAGTGATATATGAGCCGAGGAGTGTGTTTTCCTGATGGTCCTTATACATTTTGAAAATGTGATATGTGGGAGTAAGAAGCATATCCTCGCCGTCGGTAAGAGCCACAGCCTGAAGCACGTTTATAGTCTGAGCAATGTTTGCCATTTTGATTCTGTCAGAGTGCTTGTTGAAAATATTAAGGGTAAGACCTGCAACAATAGCATCTCTCATAGTGTTCTGCTGATAAAGGAAGCCGGGATTTGTACCCTCTTCAACATCGTACCAGGTACCCCATTCGTCAACTATCATAGCGATTCTCTTGTCAGGGTCGTAGCGATTCATAATATCACCGTGACGGCGTACGAGCTCTTCCATTTTGTAAGCTTTTTCGATGGTAGTATAGTACTCATCTTTGGTGAAGCTGAGAGCTTTACCCTTATTGCCCCAATCACCGGGGAGAGTGTAATAGTGAAGTGACAGGCCGTTCATACGCCACGCTGCTTTTTTCATAAGTACATCTGTCCAGTTGTAGTCGAAAGCGTTTGCACCGCAGGCAATTCTGAAAATACGGTTGTTGCTGTCATAATCACGGACATAGGTTTCATAGCGTCTGTATTGGTCAGCGTAAAACTCAGGGTGCATATTACCTCCACAGCCCCAGTTTTCGTTACCAACACCGAAATATTTTACTTTCCAAGGTTTCTCCCTGCCATTAGCCTTACGAAGATCAGCCATAGGAGATACACCGTCAAAGGTCATATATTCAACCCATTCGCTCATTTCCTGAACTGTGCCTGAGCCAACATTGCCATTGACATAAGCTTCACAGCCGAGCTGTTCACAAAGTTCAAAAAACTCGTGAGTACCGAAGCTGTTGTCTTCAACAACACCGCCCCAATGGGTGTTAATCATCTTTTTTCTGCTTTCTTTTGGGCCGATGCCGTCTTTCCAATGGTACTCATCAGCAAAGCAACCGCCGGGCCAACGCAGTACGGGAATGCCCATATCCTTGAGAGCATCAACAACATCTTTTCTCATACCATTGACATTAGGGATAGGGGAGTCCTCACCGACATAAAGCCCCTCGTAAATACATCTGCCGAGATGCTCCGAAAAGTGACCGTAAATCTCTTTGTTGATTTTACTGATTTTCTGATTAGGGTTGATAAGATATTTTTCCATAGGTTTCTCCTTAAATTAATTGTTTATTTGCATTTTATAATATTTAGCTTTTCGCTGTTTCCGTGAATAGAATAATCTGTTACCTTGCCGTCTGCCCATTCAATATCTAAAGTAACATTTCCCTTTGCAGCCAGGCCCTTGACAGAGCCGTTTTTCCATTTGTCGGGAAGAGCAGGAAGCAGATAAATGTTTTCGCCGTCAGACTGTAAAAGCATTTCACAGATACCGCTGAGTGCACCGAAATTGCCGTCAATCTGGAAGGGAGGATGTGCATCAAATAGATTCGGATAAACACCACCGTGGTGATAGTTTTCTCCGTCGGTATCAACAAGGGTAAGAAGCTTATCCACAAGGCTAAGGGCGTGGTTGCCATCACGTAATCTTGCCCAGAAGTTGATTTTCCAGGCAAGGCTCCAGCCTGTACCGTCGTCACCTCTGATTTCCAAAGTCTTTTTGCAAGCGTCAAAAAGCTCCTTATCCTTCTCATAGGTTATGAGGTTTGCAGGGTGCAGAGCATAAAGATGTGACACATGTCTGTGATGTACTTCTCTTTCAGGGATCTGCTCATTCCATTCAAGAAGCTCACCGTTTTTACCGATGCATAGAGGCTTTATTTTTTGTATGCTGTCGCAGATTTTAGTATAGAAGACATCTTTTACCGACAGTACCTCGCAGCTCTTTTTACAACTCATAAACAAATCAAGAACGATACTGTTCATCATAGC
>JAZRJL010000034.1:0-2608 GCA_045645805.1 Clostridia bacterium
CTGCATATGCAACTTGCGAAAAGAGGGAGATAAGCATACACAAAACTAATCCGGCTGATAATATTCGTTTGTTATTTTTTCTCACTTCAATACCACCTTTGACTTTCAATTTTTAATTTCTATATAATTTGCCACTTTGGCAAGAACAACAAATTTTTTTGGAGTTTTTAATGTTATTTCCTGTTGAACTCGTTGTGACAAATACTGTAGAGCTTTTCACCGGCAGACTTATTTGTCATCTCAAGCATATATTCCGGTTTTCTGAAGTCTGAATATTCACAGAAAAAACAATCGTGCTCGCAGCCTGAAGAGCAGGTTAAACTCTTTTCCCACAAAGGACATTTGTATAACTCAGATACAATCAAATATCCGTCGCTTGTGTATTTTAATTCTTTCACTTCTATACCTCCTATATCCTCATATTTACACATTATGATTTTATCAAACTATAATAAAAAATGTTGATTTTGGCATAAATCGCAGATTTTTGGCACAGATTGCATATTTTTTTGATAAAACAACCCTTGATAAGCACAAAAAAACTCTCCCGAAGGAGAGTTTCAAGATTTATTATTTTAATAATTTAAACACACTTTTGAACTGAACGTTCCGTCTTGGGCAGTGAAATCGTACATGCCCTCGTACTTCTCTGTGGTTGTTATAACAGAGCTGATTCCAATACCGTAATCTACTTCATCAAATTTCAGATTAGTTTTACACGGATTTTCTATCTTCACAAGCAGGCGTGTTTCTTTTTCTCTTATATCAACATCAATAATTTTCTCTTTTGATTTAAGCTTCTTTGTAGCGTTGATTGCATTCTCAAAAAGATTGGCAATAACTATAACCATGTCTTTAGGGGATACAGGTATATCATTTCCGGCACGAGCTGAGATTTTTACTTTAATACCCGCATCTTTTGCCTTCTTTTCATACACAGAAAGAACCGTATTTATCATTGTATTTTTGCAATAGTTTATTTCGCCAAGGCTATCGGAGTCATCGTCTACAAGAGTTTTTAAGTAGTCCTTTACGGTTTCAATGTCGTTTTTGTTTGCAAATTCCAAAAGCACAAGGTTATGATGTCGTCTGTCGTGTCTTGCCATGCGGTCTGCCGCCATTTGCAGATTTTCATTTTCAATCTGCAAAAGCAGAAGTTTGTTTTGCTGTTCGGTTTCTCGTTTCATCGCAACTTCTGTCATATTTTTAATATTGGAAAATATGACAGGATATACCGCAAAGATTGAAATGCTGAGGAAAAGAAGCGGTATAAATCCGGGTTCATAAATGCTTGCAATTTTAACGGGAAATACCGATAGTGCAACTAATGTAATTACAAATATGACATTTACAAAAACAAGCTGATACCACCCTGCTACCATACTTTTTGATGCTACACGGCATAAAGGACAAACAAAATTCAAAAAATAATACAAAATACCAATCAAAAGCGCGCAAAGGACAATCAATCTGATTACGATGTTCATACCGGGGAATGTCCCTTGTATTACCGTATTAAACGCCATAAATATACAGAAGAAAACGGAGTATGTAAGTATGGTAAAAAGTCTTTGAGAAAGCTTTCCTTTTGTAGTTGCAAAAAAGACAATATATTGAAGGATGAAGGCTGAAATAAATATTGAAAAGAATTTCATACCGATATCATTTATCACAAATTCTCCGAAACACCAAAGACATCCCTGTAACACAAGCCAAATGCTCCAAATAACAAAGGTTGTTTTTTTACTGTATTTTAAGTTTGATGAGTATATGCCCGAAATGGCATGTGCCACAAGAATGAATAATTGTTCAATTAAGACTGATATTGTAGCCATACTTAACCCTCCTGCCCATCGTACTGAAGAAGCCAGAATGCTTCTTTAATTTCATTATGTGCACCACGAGGAAGAAATAACTTTGTATTGTTATTAAAGCTCACTTCCCCGGTAGATACACTTTTAACTTTATTAAGATTTATTATATAAGCACTTCCGCCACGAACAAATCCGCCATATTGCGAAAGTTCTTCAAACAGCTCTGCAACCGTCATTCTCGAACGCACCTGTTCATCGCTTACAAAATTCACATACTGATAGTGAGAGCGCGACTCCGTATAAAGGATATTGCTTATATTAATATTTTCAACTCCGTTCTCCGTTTTTAGCCTTATGAATTTACTGCCAAGCTTTTCGGCTTTTTCGACTGCTACATCCATTGCTTCATAAAACTTTTCCGGATTAAGTGGTTTTATTAGATAGCGAAGTGTATCTGTTTCAAGACTTTCGGGAGCGTGTTCTATTGAGGTTGTCAAAAATATAATAGGACTTTCAATGCCTTTTCTCCGGATTTCTCTTGCAAGTTCCGTACCCATTTCATCGCCGATATACACATCTAATATAAATATGTCAAACAAATCTCCGTTATCGAGTGCATTTAAAAGAAAACTTGCAGAGCTGAAGGTCAAAACCTCAAGTTCTAACTTTCCGCATATCGCAGAGTATTTTTTTATATAGGACGAAACTTCATCTAAAATCTTCGTCTCATCATCACATATAGCTATTCTCAACATTTTCACCTTACTTTCTCACCAAACTTAAAAACCATTCAT
>JAZRJL010000035.1:0-20411 GCA_045645805.1 Clostridia bacterium
GACGACGAAGCAAAGCTGAAACGTCAGCTTAAATCAAACAGAAAGTATACAAAAAGCGTGCTTGCAATTCTTCTTCCTGTTCTTTACTGCTTTATTGACGCTCTTGGAACATTGTTTGACGCAGTTATACTGGAAGAAGGCAATACCTTTATGACAAATATTTTCCATTATATGGAGGAGGATGTTGCAAATATAGCATATGAATTGACCTTCCTGTTTATGGCAGTTGTTGCGGCAGTTTATGTATTTGGAATAAAAAAGCAAAAACCGCTCAGCTTTAAGGATGAGTCCCCCAAGGGACTTGCCGCAATTTGTGAAACTGCAGGACAGTTTGCGTACATATATGCACTTGCTGCAAATCCTGTTGGTGCCGCTCCCGTAATATGTGCATACTGTGTTGTTTCTGCTGTATGGAGTTCCATATTCCTGAAAGAGCGTCTTTCATGGAAGCATTACGCATCACTTGTTGCCGTATTTGCCGGAATTATCATAATGGGCATTGCCGAGGGACTTGCGGGTTAAATATATACGTTGCATTACAAAAGGCTGAACGAAATCAATCGTTCAGCCTTTTTATTTCTTAGATATCATAATCCAGCTTAAACTGCTCACCACAGCCGTACTTTTCGTAAACATAATCAATATCCTTATCTCCTCTGCCTGAAAGACAAGCAAGAATTGAGCCGGATTTGTGTGCCTTTGCATAACGTATTGCATATGCAACTGCGTGAGCACTTTCAATAGCCGGGATAATACCCTCGTATCTTGAAAGCAGGAAGAATGCTTCCATTGCCTCTTCATCCGATACGGTTTCATAATTAACACGATTCATATCACGAAGATGTGCGTGTTCAGGACCAACACCCGGATAGTCAAGACCACTTGCAATTGAGTATACAGGAAGTGGCTCGCCGTCCTCGTCCTGAAGAACATATGTATCAAAGCCATGAATACGTCCCTTTGTGCCAAACTTCATTGTTGCAGCATGGTCACCCACCTTTTCACCTCTGCCAAGCGGCTCAATTCCGTAAATATCAACCGGATCAGCAAGGAATGGTACAAACATACCCAAAGAATTTGAACCACCGCCTACACAAGCACAAACAGCATCTGGCATAATTCCTGTCATCTCTAAAAACTGTTCTCTTGCCTCAATACCGATAACAGACTGAAAATCTCTTACCATCTTGGGGAAAGGATGCGGGCCAAGTGCCGAGCCTATACAGTAAATTGCTTTGTCATATTCCTTAAGATATGCTTCAAATGCAGCATCAACAGCTTCCTTCAAAGTTTTAAGTCCGTGAGTTACGGGAATGACATTGGCACCAAGCATCTTCATACGAATAACATTGGGATGCTGTTTTTCAATATCAACTTCACCCATATAGATATCACATTCCATACCGAAATAAGCAGCAGCAGTTGCAAGAGCAACACCATGCTGTCCTGCACCCGTTTCAGCAATAAGCTTTTTCTTGCCCATATACTTAGCAAGAAGACCCTCGCCCATACAATGATTAAGCTTGTGTGCTCCTGTGTGGTTTAAATCCTCACGCTTTAAATAAATCTGACAGTTGCCGAATATCTTTGAAAGTCTTTCGCAATGGTAAACCGGTGTAGGTCTGCCTTGAAATTCCTTTCTTATTCTGCGAAGCTCATTGATGAACTGTGCCGAATGACAAATTGCCTCATAGGCATCATCAGCTTCCTTAAAAGCAGGAACAAGCTCGTCAGGCAGATACGCACCGCCGTATTTGCCAAAATATCCCTCACTGTTCGGGTACGCCTTTAAATAATTTTCAAAGTCTCTGTAATTGCTCATTTTTATACCTCCATTTTTATAAAAGAAAAAATCTTCCGAACGACAAATCAGAAGATTAAAAGACAAAATATAAACTTTGCTCTTCTCTTCTCGTCTTTTCTATTAAATCTCATCTAATCTGTGCTGTTCTTTAACCAATATACCATTCTTTTTCTTGTTTGTCAACACAAAAAGCAATATTTGTCAGGCAAAAAAATGGTAGATTCCCCCATATCTTTTCTCCATTATTTCTGTCAGTTTTTACATAATGTAATTTTTAAAAACAAAACGGAACTGCTACCGACAAAGCAACAGTCCCAAAATATATTTATATGTCCTTGCTTATCAAATCCTCAAAGTTCTCGCGTTCAACCGCAACGTAAGTTTTGCCCTTATTAAGCATTACTATTGGCGGTCTTGGTACACGATTATAGTTTGAAGACATTGAATAGTTATATGCGCCTGTTGTCAGCACAGCCACAATATCACCGCGACAAATACTTGACGGAAGGCTTACCTCCTCCTGCACTATATCCCCGCTTTCGCAGCAACGTCCTGCCAGGGTACATTCAAAATCGCGGGCTTCGTTCATCTTTTCTGCAGCAAAAACCGTATACCTTGAACCGTAAAGTGCAAAACGTGGATTGTCTGTCATTCCACCGTCAACCGAAACATAATTTTTGTATTCGGGGATTTTTTTAACCACACCTACTGTATAAAGAGTAAGTCCTGCATCCGCCACAATACTTCTGCCCGGCTCCATACGGATTTGCGGGACTTCCATTTCAAGCTCATTGCAAATTTCCTTTACGCACTTTGCAACCTGAGCAATATTGTCAGCAATATCTATCTCAGGGTCGTCTTCAACATATCTGACTCCGTAACCCCCACCAAGGTTAAGAATTTTAACTTCAATCCCAAACTCTTCTTTTATATGCGACGCATATTCAAGCATTACCCTTGACGATTTGAAGAACACATCCGAGTCAAATACCTGAGAGCCTACGTGACAATGGATTCCGCAGATTTCAATATTCTTTTTTGAAACAGCAAGCTTCATCGCCTCGTCTGCTGCACCTGTTTCAATGGCAAAACCAAACTTTGAATCCACCTTACCCGTTGCAACAGCCGCATAGGTATGCGGGTCGATTCCGGGAGTTATTCTAATCAAAATTTTCTGACAAACTCCATAGCTTTCAGCTGTACGGTCAATAGCTTCAATCTCTTCAAGGCTGTCTGCCACAAAATAACCAATTTTGTTTTTAATTGCATAGTCAATTTCGTCGTCGGTTTTGTTGCTGCCATGAAAATATATACGTTCTGCAGGGAAGTCTGCCGAAAGTGCTGTATAAAACTCGCCCGCCGAAACAACATCAATGCCCATTCCCTCTTCTTTTGCTATACGGTAAATCTGCTTGAATGATGCCGCCTTGCTGGCAAGTAAGGGATATGAGTTTTCACCAAAACAGTGTTTCATAGCATCAATATATGTACGGCAATTTTTTCTTATTCGCTCCTCGTCCATAAGATACAGCGGTGTCCCATACTCTTGAGCAAGAACAGCTGTGTCCTGACCTGCAAATAACAAATGTCCGTTTTGGCTTGTGCTAAGATTTTCACAAATCATCTGTATATTAACCTTCCTTTGAATAATCGTTACGCAATGATGCCAAGGTCTTTCATTATACCAAGCATTGCCTTTTCGTGTGCTTCTTCCATTGGTGTAAGTGGCAATCTGAGATAATTTTCACCAAAGCCAAGCTTTGCCATTGCCGCCTTTACAGGGATTGGGTTAACCTCACAGAAAAGTGCATCTATAAAATCAATATATTTAAGCTGAAGTGCCGCACTTTCCTTTACATTGCCTTCAAAAAAGCTGTCACAAAGTCTTACGGTTTCTTTAGGAACAACATTGGAAAGTACCGAAATTACGCCCTTGCCGCCAAGTGACATAATGGGAACAATCTGGTCATCATTTCCTGAATAGATATCCATATCATCGCCTACAAGTGAAGCAATCTTTGCAATATGTGAAATGTTTCCACTTGCTTCCTTAATTGCAACGATATTGGGATGCTTAGCAAGAACAGCACAGGTCTCGGGTGTGATATTGCAGCCTGTACGTGACGGAACATTGTAAAGAATAATCGGTTTTGTGCTTGCATCCGCAATAGCAGTAAATGATTTGATAAGACCATTTTGTGTAGCCTTGTTGTAATAAGGAGTAACAACAAGCATTGCATCCACACCTATCTCGCAGGCATACTTGGTAAGCTCGATTGCATAACTGATATCATTTGAGCCTGTACCTGCAATAACAGGAATTCTGCCAGCTATCCTATCAACAGCAAATTTTAAGACCCGTCTGTGTTCTGCATCTGAAAGAGTAGAACCCTCGCCTGTTGTACCTGCAACAACAATTGCATTTATGCCCTCGGTAATCTGCCATTCAATCAGTCTTTCAAATGCAGCATAGTCAACACCTGCCTCGGTCATAGGTGTAACTATGGCAGTTGCAACACCTGTAAATACAGTGTTTTTCATAATTTATCCCTCTTTTCAAAAATTGTTGTTTGAATTACTCACAAAAAATGGTAGCTGAACTTCAGCTACCATAATTATGCAAGAAAAAACAAACAAAATGTTTATACATAAAATATGATAGCTCTCCGCAAATTTTGCGACAACAACCAAGATATTGTTCCCGGTTGCCAGATCGGCAATGCCACATACCGTCTTCGGCATCTGCCCCTTTCAACAAATTCCGCTTTTGGCAAAGCGTTAAAAAATCTGCCTACTGATGACACAATGCACCTCTATCTAATATTTAAATTATACTTTAATATATGCTGTTTGTCAATACCTTATTTTACTTTTATTTTATTTCTAATTTAAATTTTTAAAAGGAACAGAAAAAGACAAAACATAATTACAGCTAATCCTGCATAGTATTTACCAAAATAATACATTTGCAACAATAATTTAGGAGGAAACGAAAATGGCAGAATACAATATCTATCGGGATATTGCCGAACGAACAGGCGGAGACCTGTATCTTGGAGTTGTCGGTCCTGTGCGGACCGGAAAATCAACCTTTATAAAAAACTTTATGGACAGAATGGTTATTCCCAACATTGAAGACGAGCACAAACGTGAACGTGCACTTGACGAGCTTCCGCAAAGTGCAGGCGGCAGAATGATTATGACCACCGAACCAAAATTTGTCCCAAACGAAGCCGTTGAAATCAGGCTTTCGGATAATCTCGCCTTAAAAACACGGCTTATTGACTGCGTAGGGTATATTGTAGACAGTGCTTTAGGGCATATTGAAAACGATAACCCACGAATGGTTATGACCCCATGGTCAGAAGAACCAATCCCATTTGCAAAAGCCGCCGAAACGGGAACTCAAAAGGTAATTTGCGAGCATTCCACCGTAGGAATTGTAATAACCTGTGACGGAAGCATTACAGACATTGCCCGGGAGGATTATATCCCGGCAGAAGAACGGGTCATTAACGAACTTAAAGTTCTTGGAAAGCCTTTTATTGTGGTCTTAAATACTCTTAATCCAGCTTCACAGCACACCGAACATTGCAGACTTGAAATGGAAGAAAAATATGGTGTTCCTGTTCTTCCTGTAAACTGTATGGAGCTTAATACTGATGATATAAACGAAATCATCAAAGGACTTCTTCTTTCATTCCCGATTACCGAGGTTTCGATACAGCTTCCCGAATGGGCAGATGCACTGGAAAATTCACATCCCCTTAAACGTGAGCTTCATAAATTTATAACCGAAACAATAACAGCCCCGCTAAAGCTTTCTCATGCCGAAAACCTTGCCGAGCTTTTGAAGGAATATCCATATGCCGACAGCATCAATATTTGCGATATAAATATGGTTGATGGTTCGGTTTCTATTTGTATGGAATTGCCAAAATCACTTTTTTACGATATTATCAACGGACTTACCGGATTTGAAATTGAAAACGAAGAAAACCTGTTAACTCTGCTTAAGGAATTATCAGAAGTAAAACAGAAGTACGACAAGGTTTCGTCTGCACTTTGGGAGGTTTCGCAAAAAGGTTATGGCATTGTATCCCCATCGATTGACGAGCTTACCCTTGAAGAACCTGAAATTGTAAAACAAGGCAGCCGGTTTGGGGTTCGACTTAAAGCCTCCGCACCGTCAATACATATGATACGTGCAGATATCGAAACTGAGGTTTCGCCTATTGTAGGCACAGAAAAACAATCCGAAGAGCTTGTTCATTACCTTCTTAATGAATTTGAAGTTGACCCGAAAAAGATTTGGGAATCCAACATATTTGGAAAATCACTTCACGAGCTTGTTAACGAAGGTCTACACAACAAGCTTATGCATATGCCCGATGATGCACAAATGAAAATGCAGGAAACTTTGCAGAAGATTATCAACGAGGGCAGCGGTGGGCTTATTTGTATTATACTTTAATCCTCAAATAAACTATATAAAACTAAATCCGCCATATTATAACAAAGGCAGGAAAGCTGAATTACAGCTCTTCCTGCCTTTAAAATTCGATTATATAATTTTGACTCAAGCTATCATATGGAGTCTTTTCTATTTACAACACCTTGTTAAGAAAATCAACAGTTCTCGGGTTTTGGGGGTTTCCAAAAATTTCTTCAGGAGTTCCTTCCTCCAAAATAATACCCTCATCCATAAATAAAACTCTGTCAGCTACTTCACGGGCAAAACCCATTTCGTGAGTTACAACCACCATCGTCATACCGTTTTTCGCAAGGTCTTTCATTACCGCAAGAACCTCACCAACCATTTCGGGATCAAGTGCCGAGGTAGGCTCGTCAAAAAGCATAATATCAGGATTCATTGCAAGTGCTCTTGCAATGGCAACTCTTTGCTTTTGTCCACCTGAAAGCTGTGAAGGATAGCTTTCTGCCTTGTCAGCAAGACCAACGGTCTCCAGAAGTCTCATTGCATTTTCTTTTGCCTCTGCCTTTGTTGCCTTTTTAAGGTCAACAGGGGCAAGCATAAGATTTTCAACAACATTCATATTGGCAAAAAGATTGAAGTGCTGAAATACCATACCAATATTCTCACGAACCTTGTTTATATTAATCTTCTTGTCATTAATGTGGTAACCATCCACGACTACCTCACCTGATGATGCGGTTTCAAGTCTGTTAAGGCATCTTAAAAATGTCGATTTACCCGAACCCGATGGGCCAATTACGCAAACGACCTCGCCCTCGCAGATATCAACCGTAATATCCCTTAAAACCTCAAGGCTTCCGAAATGCTTTTCAAGCTTTTCAACATGAATTTTAATATTATTCTTATCTGCGGCCACGGTTAAGTCTCCTTTCCAAAGCATTTGCAACCTGCTGCAATGCCAAAATAACTACCAGATACATAACTGCAACAATCGCCCATATCTCAAAAGACTTAAATGTTATCGCAATGACATTCTGTGCCTTGTTAACAAGCTCCGGAAAGCCGATAACCGACAGGATTGACGTATCCTTTAGGGTTATAATAAACTGATTTACAATACTGGGTATCATATTTTTTATTGCCTGAGGCAAAACAACCCTGAACATTGACCGCCAGTAAGAAAGGCCAAGGCTTCGCGCAGCCTCCATCTGTCCGGGGTCAATGGACTGAATACCGGCACGAATAATTTCCGACATATATGCACCGCAGTTTAACGCAAGACAGATTGTACCTGCCTGAAGTGCAGTTAATGTATATTTTATACCCAAAATCGTTCTCAGACCATACGGAACACCATAAAACACAAAAAACGCCAAGACAATCATAGGCACGCCACGGATAAGGTTTACGTATATAACTGAAATTGTCCTTGAAATCTTGTTGTCAACAACACTTGCAAGACCAAAAACAATGCCCAGCAAACAACCAAAAAACAATCCGCACAAGGCAAGCAAAAGTGTCTGACCCATTGCCCCCATCAAAAGAGATCCGTATGTATTTAAAAGTTGATTCATGGAAGTGAAATCCTCCTTGCAAAGTCAAAGGGCAAAGGATTAACCAATGCCCTTTTCGTCACTAGTAAGTCCGATTAGCCAAGATACTTCTTGATTATCTCATCGTATTTTCCGTTCTCACGGATATTCTTAAGACCTGCATTAAAGAGGTCAACAAGCTTCTGCTTGTTTGCATCAAAGATTGCAAAACCGTACTGAGCAGGTTCGTTTTCTGTACCTTCAACAAACTTCATATCAAGCTCGCCTGTTTTAATGTTGTACTTAAGAATAGGTGTATCATCAAGACAAGCATCAACCTGACCACCCATAACTGCCTGATACATATCAGGTGAAGTTGAGAATGTAACCACCTCAAAGCCATATTCATCCTTAATGCTTTCAGCATACTGGTTGCTCATTGTACCGTTTTTAACAGCTACTTTTTTGCCCTTCATATCAGCAAAGCCCTTGATGTCAGAATCCTTTGCAACTGCCATACCCTGTGTTGCATCATAGTAACCATCAGAGAATGTCCAACCGTTTGCCTTTCTTTCATCAGTGATTGAAGCGCCTGCAATCATACCGTCAGCCTGACCAGCCTGACAAGCAGCGATAGCTGCGTCCCAACCGATGTACTGAAGGTCATATGTAAAACCCTGGTCTTCAGCAATTGCTGCAAGAATGTCCATATCAATACCTACAATATTGCCGTCTGCATCCTGGAATTCAAAAGGACTAAAACCCTTATCTGTTGCAATCACAAAATCTGCTTCGCTTTCACCGCAAGCCGCAAAGCTTAAACAAAGCACTGCAACCAACATTAAACATAAAATTTTCTTCATTTTACATACCTCCATAAAAACATATGTTTTATTGTATAACAAAATCTGCAAAATGTCAATAATAGATTAACAACAACTTTTCATATTTAAGAAAATATTAAAAAAAAGTCAATTTTCCGCTTTTTTTGATGCCTATTGCGAATATATAATTACAAATTTTTCTTATTTACTTGACCGCAGATAAAAAATATTGTATTATATATGATGAATAAGATTGAACTGAACAATTCATTTATGAATTAATAGAATTCGGAGGTAAACCTATGAGTACTGAAATCAAAAACGAACGCGGCACCATCAGTATTTCAAATACTGTTATTGCAAAGCTTGCCGGATACACAGCAACTCAATGCTACGGTGTTGTGGGTATGTGTTCAAAAACAGGCAAGGACGGTATCGCAGGTCTTCTTAAAAAAGAAAATATGGACAAGGGAATCAAAGTAAAAACCGAAAATAATGTTATTGAGATTGCCCTTTATATAATAGTTGAATACGGACTTAACATCGGCACAATCGGCGAAACCATCCGCAGCAGCGTTAAATATAATGTGGAAAAGTTTACCGGTATGGAGGTTGCCGCTGTTCAGGTAAATGTTGAAAGTGTCCGTGTAGAACAGTAACTACCAGCTTAAATTGAGGTGATAATGTGAACAATTTAGATATAACTTCGCTGAGGTTGATGATTGAGTCTGCAGCGGCACATTTAAGAAACAATCGTAAAGCAGTTGACGATTTAAACGTATTTCCTGTTCCTGACGGGGATACAGGTACAAATATGAGTCTTACCTTCAGCGGCGCGGCTGAAATGACCCTTGCAAGCGACAGTCAGAATGCCGGCAAGCTTTTATCTGTTCTTGCATCTTCTGCTCTTCGCAACGCAAGAGGTAACTCAGGCGTAATTCTTTCGCAGATAATCCGTGGCTTTGCAAAAGCACTTGAAAATAAGGATACATTAACCGTCAGCGATATCAAAGACGGTCTTGCTTCAGCAAAGAAAACAGCATATCGTGCTGTTATGAAGCCTACCGAGGGTACAATTCTTACCGTAATTCGTGAAATGTCAGAATTTGCCGATAAAGCTTGTGCAAACTATGACAATGTCACAGATTTTCTTGAAGCGGTTTTGGATGCCGGAAATAAAAGTCTTGACAATACTCCAAATCTTTTACCTGCATTGAAAAAAGCAGGCGTTGTTGATGCCGGAGGTAAGGGACTTATGCTGCTTGTTGAGGGTGCATATCTTGCCCTGAAATCAGGCAAGGCTGTTGAAGCAACTGATAAAACCGTATCTCCCTCCTCTGTCAAGCTTGTAAACACCGAAGCTGATATTAAATTTCTTTATTGTACCGAATTTATAATCAACAAACGTGAGGACAGACAAATCAATCAGTTTCGCACAGCTATTTCAGAAAAAGGCGACTGTATGCTTGTTATTGACGATGAAGAAATCGTAAAGGTGCATATCCATACCAATCATCCCGGTTTTGTCCTTGAACAAGCCTTGAAGTTGGGTGAGCTTACCAACCTAAAAATAGACAATATGAAATATCAGCACGAGGAAAAAATTGAAACTAACACTGCTGAAGACACACAAAGCACAGATGAGACCGATTCCAAAGCTGCCGAACCCACTAAAAAATACGGCTTTGCCGCAGTTTCGTCAGGCAGCGGTCTTTCAGAAATATTCCGTTCTCTCAACGTCGATGAGATTGTTGAGGGCGGACAGACAATGAATCCAAGTACCGAGGACTTGCTTCAGGCAGTTGAAAAAATCCCTGCCGAAGTGGTATTTATTTTCCCTAATAACAAGAATATAATTCTTGCAGCGGATCAGGTTGATGCACTTACCCAAAAAACCGTTTTTGTTGTTCCCACAGTTAATATCCCTGAGGGGATTTCAGCAATGACAGCCTTTGATGAATCACTAAGTCCCGAGGAGAACCTTGAAGCAATGAAGGAATTTGCTTCCTATGTTAAATGCGGTCAGGTTACTTTTGCAGCAAGGGATACCAACCTTGACGGTATGGAAATTCATCTTGGCGACTGCCTTGCGGTATGCGGAAAAAATATTTCTGCAGTTACTGCAACTCCAGAAGAGGCAGTTTTTGCACTTTGCGACGAAATGGTTGATGATGAATCCGGTGTAATATCGGTATACTACGGTGAGGATATTTCAGAGGATGCCGCAAATTCGCTTAAAGAAGCCCTGGAAGAAAAGTATTCCGACCTTGATATATCAATGATTAACGGAAGGCAGCCGGTATACTTCTATATAATATCTGTTGAATAATTAGTGATACAAAATCTGTAAAAGCGGATTCTGCCATGTTTAGACGCACAAACGCAGAGTCTGCTTTTGTATTTTAAGGCGGTGAAGCTATGAAGCTTTCGGATAGCATAAAATATGTCAAAGGAATCGGCGAAGCTCGTGCCAGGCTTTTTGAAAAGCTGGGTATTTTTACTGTATCCGATATGCTTTTTCATTTGCCCCGAACCCTTGAGGACCGTTCAGAAACTAAAAGAATTTCAGAGCTTATTGATGGCGAAACCGTCTGTGTGCGTGCAGCTGTTGCAAGCGGAATCAAAACCTACCGTGCAAGAAACCGTGTAACTGTCACACAATGTACTGTAAGTGACGGCGAAAGCCTGATGAAGGTTACCTGGTTCAATTCCCCTTACATCGCAAACACCCTTAAATCAGGTGGTGAATTTGTATTTTTTGGCAAAGCAATTTACCGCGGGAACTTTTTTGAAATGATAAATCCCGTAACCGAAAGTGAACACAGCATAAAAAAAACAGGTATGCTTCTTCCTGTCTACCCCACAACAAAGGGGCTTGGACAGGCAAATCTTCGCAATGCCGTAGAGAATATTTTAAATAACCTTTCTGAAATGCCAAAGGATATCCTCCCCTCATCTGTCATAAAAGAAACGGGACTTACCCCACTTTATTCTGCTCTTAAGGATTTGCATATGCCAGGCAACGCCTTAGACTTTGAAAACGCACGAAAACGTCTTGCTTTTGAAGAATTGTTTGTCCTTCAGGCAGGTATACATATGGTAGGCAAGGAGCGAAAAAGCTACACCGCTACCCCCGTAAAAAATGTAAAATGTATTGCAGATTTTGCAAAACAATTACCCTTTGAGCTTACAGGTGCACAAAAACGTGTTATAAACGAAATTGCCTCAGATATGTCCAAATCCGTACCAATGAGCCGCCTTGTTCAGGGCGACGTAGGCTCGGGCAAAACTATAGTTGCCGCCGCCGCAATGTATGCTGCGGCAAATTCGGGATATCAGGCAGTAATGATGGCACCAACTGAAATTCTTACCTTTCAGCATTACAAAAACCTAAAAAAGCTGTTTGAACCCTTTGGTTTTGAAACTGTTCTTCTTACAGGAAGCCTTGCCGCCAAAGAAAGACGTGAGGCACTTGAAAAAATCAAAGCTGGCTCGGCACAAATTATAGTTGGTACCCACGCATTGATTTCAGAAGGAGTGGAATATAAAAATCCCGCTCTTGTAATCACAGATGAACAGCACCGCTTTGGAGTACGCCAACGAACACTTTTGACCGAAAAAGGTTTTGGGGCACATACCCTTGTAATGACCGCAACACCTATTCCTCGTACGCTTTCACTTATACTTTATGGCGACCTTGATGTTTCGGTAATTGACGAACTGCCTCCCGGTCGAAAACCAATCGAAACCTATGCGGCAACGGAAAGGCTGCGTAAACGGGTTTATGATTTTGTTGCCGGTAAGATTGACGAAGGCAGACAAATTTACATTATATGTCCCCTGATTGAAGAATCCGAAGAGCTTTCGGCAAAGTCCGCAGTTGAATATGCTGAAAATCTAAAAAACACCGTCTTTAAAAAATATAACATTGCCGTTCTTCACGGCAAAATAAAAGCTGCCGAACGCAAAGAGATTATGGACAGCTTTGCAAATGGTGATATTGACATTCTGGTTTCGACAACGGTTATTGAAGTTGGTGTAGACGTTGCAAATGCTACGGTTATGCTGATTGAAAACGCTGAAAGATTTGGGCTTTCACAGCTTCATCAGCTTCGGGGAAGAATTGGCAGAGGCAGCCACGAATCCTTTTGCATTATGTTTTCCGAGGGCGGTGAAGTCGCAAGGCAACGTACCGATATTATGTGTAAAACCTCTGATGGCTTTAAAATTTCGGAGAAAGACCTTGAACTCCGGGGGCCGGGTGAATTTTTTGGAATACGTCAGCACGGCTTGCCCGAGCTTAAAATTGCCAACCTTGCAACCGATATGGAGCTTTTAATTCAGGCAAAGAAATCGGCAGAACAGCTCTTCAAAAACGACCCTGAGCTGAAAATGCCCGAAAACAAGCTTCTTAAAGAAAAAATCCGTTCACGCTTCCTTGAAGTCAGCGAGAACGGAATACTCAATTGATTTAAAATCAAAACAAATTTGTACGTCTTTTCAATTGCCCTGCAACCACGGTTGCAAGGGCGATTTTTATTAAATCGGGAACAATAAATGGCAAAAAACCGCCTGTTGCAATCATAAGCAATGTCTTTGTTTCATCCCCTGCGGCATATACCATCCAAAACCACAAAATACCAAAACTGTATATAATCAAAAGTCCCGAAAGCATTGACAAAAACAACGATATGCGACATCTCAAAATATTATTCAATCTTCCGCAAATGTATACAGCCGGCAAAAAGCCGATTATGTACCCTCCTGTTTCGCCAAAAAGAATCCCTAACCCGGCTCTCCCTCCCGAAAAAACAGGGATACCAAGTACACCAAGCAGTATATATACCAAAACCGCAAGCATACCTTTTTTAACTCCCAATACTCCCACAGCAAGAAACACGGCAAAGGTTTGCATAGTAAACGGCACATATGACGGCACTGTTATAAATGCCGAAACGGCAGTTATTGCAGCAAAAACTGCAATCTGCACCATATCACGGCTTTTTGTTTTCATCTTTTTCTTCTCCATCTTTTGAATTTTTCAGCTTTGGAATAAACATACGAGCAAATTTGCCCCTTCCGCGATTTTTTACATAAAAATAACCTATAATACTGAATATTGTGGCACCAATAAAGTTTACAAACAAATCCTTCATTGTATCATAAAGTCCAATATCCAGATATCCGTTAACATTTAATTTTTGACCGTTTACTATAGTTTCAGTTATTCCCTCAACCACAAGCGGTGCCTTTGTTCCATCACCCAGCAACGTTGAGGTAATTGAATTGACAACATAATCCTTTTGCATATCCTTTCCCAGAAAGCAATCGCAAAAGAACTCAAAGAATTCCCACAAAGTTCCAATTGTCATTGAAAAGCAAAATGCAACAATTGTCAGAAAGATTGGTGACAGCTTAAATTTTATCTTCTCATTTCTATTAAGTATATCCGTAAGAGCAAAGCCAAGTGCAGCACACAAAAATCCGTTAACTGTATGAAGCATAGTATCCCAAAAAGGAACTCGGGTATAATAACTGCCCATTTCCCCAAGGATTTCAGCTGCAAAAATAAAAAGAAGAATTATCACTTCAAGAACATCTGGCAAATCGATGCCAAAATTCTTTTCAATAAAGGCTGGCACAGTAAATAATATAATTGTAAGCACGCAAAAAAACAGATTTTCATAGTTGCCGTTTAAAAACGAAAGAACCATTGCCGCAACCACAAACAGACGAAGAAGCACATATACCAGAAATACCGCTTTTTTCTCTTTGATCGCAGTTTTGTATTCTTTTGTCCAATGATTTTTTTTGCAGGACATAACAACACCTCTTTTTCAACATTATATCCCTTCGGCAGTTTTGACAAACCTGAAAAATTCATTTCTCTTGTTTTTAAAGATTATTATAACATACAATTTTCTCATTTTCAACTTTACCTTGAAAATTTTACAAATTTATACTATAATATATGTTGATAGATTAAACATAATTTTATAAGGAGACAAGAGCTATGGATTTTGAAAAACTGATTGCCGACAGATATTCTGTAAGAAAATTTGAAAATAAGCATCTGTCAAAGGAGGATATTGACAAAATATTGCAGGCAGGACACCTTGCACCCACAGGCTGCAATTTTCAGCCTCAGCGTATTCTTGTCCTTAACACAGATGAGGCCATTGAAAAATTAAAGTCCTGCACAAAATGTCATTTTGACGCACCTTGTGCTATGCTTATTTGCTACAACACCGATGAAACCTGGAAACGTCCCTATGACGGAGCCTTGTCAGCACCGGTTGACGCAAGCATTGTCACAACACATATGATGCTTGAAGCACATAATATTGGTGTTGGCAACTGTTGGGTTATGCACTTTGACCCGTTTAAAATCCGCGAAGCATTTAATATACCCCCAAATATAGAGCCTGTAGCGCTGCTTGTTATGGGTTACCCCCACAAGGATTCTGCACCTATTGAAAAACATTCTTCATTCAGACCTATTGATGAAGTTGTGGTGTATGACAGTTTTTAACAGAAAATATAAGAAAAAAAGAGACTGTTTTCAGTCTCTTTTAATCTTTAATGGTGGTGATGATGGTGATGTCCACAGGATACCTTAATATCAGTACGACAATCTTTCTCACAGCAATTCTCTTCCTCGTTTTCAAGTTCAATGGTTGCATGATGCACGCCATGACTTGAGAGCTCCTGCCGAATTTTTTTCTTTATCACGGCAAAATCATCCTTTGCAACAACGTGCATGGTTGCATAACTGCTTTGACCATCAAGGCTCCACAAATGAACGTGGTGAACATCAAGCACCCCGTCAATTTCTCCTATATGTTCTTTTATTTCCTCTACGGTAATACCATGCGGCGTTTTTTCAAGAAATAAGTCAAGTGTCTCTTTTAGATTTTTCATCGCATTTATCAAAATAAATACAGAAACACCGATTGACATTAACGGGTCAATGATTGCAAAGTCTGAGAACTTCATTATAATCGCTCCCACCAAAACAACAACCCAACCAAGAACATCTTCAAGCATATGCAGATTAACTGCCTTTTGGTTTAAGGATTCTCCATCGCGTGTAAAATAGGCTGCTGCAAAATTCACAAGTACCCCAAATACTGCAAAAATCAACATTCCGTCATAATTAATTTTAACAGGCGTAATAATTCTGCCAAAAGCATTAAAAATAACCATAACCGAACCCAAAAGTAAAATTAAAGTGGTGATTACACTTCCCACGACCGAATACCGTGCATAGCCATAGGTATATTTATCATCAGGCTGTTTTTTACTAAGCTTTTCAAGGAAAAACGACAAACCTATGCTTGCCGCATCTCCCAAATCGTGTACTGCGTCTGAAACTATTGCTACGCTCCCGCAAAATAACCCGCCCAAAAATTCAAAAATTGAAAATGCAAGATTCAACACAAAAGCAATAAAAATATTTCTTTCTGTTTTCATAATACCTCCAAATAATTCTTTCATATATGTAGATTTTCTAAGATTCAACATTTTTTATTACTTTAAAATATTGATGTAATTCATTATAGAATCAGTGTACCATTTAGATACCCACTGATTTCAAATGAATAATTGTGGTTGAAAATCGCAAAGCGATTTTCTTTTTATTTCAAATGCGGAGCATTTGTTCCTTGATTTTTCATTATTCATTTTTCACTATTCAGGGATTTCAAGCTTTTATTGAAATCATTATAGAATTAGCGAACGATTTAGATGCCAGTTTATTTTAATGAATTGACATCTTCGTTGTCATAAATTGGCTAAAGCCATGATTTCTCGCTTCGCTCCATGAATTGAATTGCCTTTAATGCACCGATAGGTGCAATTCATGAGCTGTCAGGCTCAATTCATGAAATTTATAATTTCAATTTATGCCGTCAGGCAATTCATTGAGTTTGCTTTGCAAACTCATTATATCACAATACTGTTTTAAAAACAATCCTTTTTAAAATATGTATGTATAATTATTCCATTCAGGGCAAAAATAAATATATCTTAAAAAAATTTAATGGAGGATAGATATGGACTTTAACAACAGCGAAACAAAAAAGAATCTGCTTCGTGCCTTTGCAGGCGAAAGTCAGGCACGCAACCGCTATACCTTTGCCGCTGCACAGGCAAGAAAACAGAATCTTTACGTTATTGAGGCGGCTTTTAACTTTACCGCCGGACAGGAAAAAGAACACGCTGAGCTTTTTTATAACCGCCTTGCTACAGCGTCAGGCGAAAATATTCAGATTGACGGAAGCTACCCCATAGATATCAGTGATTCAGTTGTTGACCTTCTTCGCTCAGCACATCACAACGAATATGAGGAATACGAGGACGCTTACAAAAACTTTTCAGAGGTTGCACAAACAGAAGGCTTTTCAGACATTGCAGACCTTTTCAAAAAAATTGCAGGAATTGAAAAGATTCACGGTGACCGCTTTTTAAAGCTTGCAGAGTTGCTTGAACAAGGCAAGCTTTTTGTTTCAGATATGAGCGTAAAATGGATGTGTCTTAACTGCGGTTTTGTTTTTGAAGGAACAGAAGTTCCGCCAAACTGTCCTGTCTGCCGCCACGACCGCGGCTACTTTATCCGTCTTGAAATGCTGCAAAATCCGTAATCTGACAGTAATTATAAAGACTTTATAATAAATGGCTAAGTGTTTTCACGCCATTTATTATCCCACAGCCTTAAGCTTTATGGAAAGAACAGTCATATCATCTGTTGCCGTGCCGTTGTTTTCCTCAACGGCACGGTTTAAAATCTCATCCGCCAGAGATTTATCACTTTTTTGTTTTGCCCGCTCCTTTATAAATTCGCTCACCCAAAGACTTCCATTTTCACGGCTTTCAACCCCGTCTGTTATCATAACAATACTGTCTCCGTCACGTACCCGTGTTTTTTCTGTTTCAGCCTCGGCATCTGCAAGAATCCCCACAGGCAACGCAGATGCTGCAACCGTTTTTACATTACCGCTTGAATTCAATATAAAGCTTGGCTCAGCACCTGTTTTTATAAAGCTTGTTTCGCCTGAATAAAGGTCAATTATACATAAATCAAGAGTAACAAATTCCTCCTTTTCAGACTTCATTATCATTATCGAATTTATAAGTCTTACAGCCGTGCGGCTGTCAAAGCCTGCCTGCAAAAAGCTGTCTAAAAGCTCAAGCATTGCTTCACTTTCTTTTGATGCCCTGCTTCCTGTACCCATTCCGTCACTTATAGCAATAACAAACTTACCGCCCTTAAGGTTAATCATTCTAAAATTGTCACCGCTTTTTTCAGATGCCGCCATTGTCGCCTGGCTTGCTTCAACCGTAAACCGCTCTGCTTCAGAAAACACAATCCTCTCAAGCTTTTTCTCATATTTAGGCTCAACACTGCATTTTATACTGTTTCCTAAATACGACCGCATAGTTTTTTCAATTACACGTCTTTGCTTTCCGCTGTATACTCCTTCCTTTACAACAAGCTCTATGCGGTTTCTACCATACTTGTTTTGAAAAACATTTATATTTCTTACCTTTATTCCATTTATCTCAAGACGGCTACGTATCTCCCATACCGAAAGCGCACTTTTCCCTGATTCCGCATCAATTTCGGCAGTCAAACCCTCAAGCACAGCAGACATTCCCCCAAGCTGCTTGCCCACAATCTTGCGACTTTCAGAAACCTTGCTACGCCACAGCTGACGTACCCTGTATATATCAAACTGATGATTAAGCTCATCCAAAAGCCTGTTTAAGCTCAAACACCGTTTTGCAAAATGCTCCTTTACGTCTTCAGGCTTTACCGCTCCTGTTTCTTTTAAAATATTCCATAATCCAAACATATCATTGTAGGTTGAATTAAAATCCCTGCCCCAACAAACTGTTGATTTGCGGCATTTTGCACACACCTTGTCCGCAGTAACGTCAAACATAGTTGCAATATCCTGATTTTCTATGTCCTCTCTTACCTCCGAAAGTCCGTCAATGGTCTTTGACATTTTTTCAAAGGCTTTTGCAATTGACAAAATTCTGCTGTGAATCCCTGCCTTTACCTTGGCAATTCCCTCACGGTCACGGTCATCAATGCATATAATCGCACCTACACCTTCAATCCATGACTTAGGAACAAAAATGAATACCGCAACTGCTGCCAGTACTTCATATACAGATAACACAGCCTCTGTCGCACTGTTTGTATAAATCGCCATTATTGCGTTTGCAACAATAAGTCCGGCAACCGCTCCGCCTTTACCAAGCTTTGAAAAAAGTCCTGAAAGAAAGCCGCAAAAGCTGAATGCCCCCAATACAGGCATAAATAAATCAGAACCGATACCACAGACTATACCAAGCATTACCCCGGTCATTGCAGAATATCCTGCACCACTGCCCGCTGCCACAATAAGTAAAATTTCAGCAGCCAATACATTCATAACCGAAAAATCTGAGCCAATATAAAGCTCTTTGATGCTTAAAACGGCAATCAAAATTACTGCTGCCAGACTAAGCTTGGCATCACCGTCAAGGCTTTCGGGAGAAAAGGCTCTTTGATTTATAACCTGAATGCTTTTCTCCATCATCAACGCTCCCGATACAAGTGCTGCCACCTCACAAAGCAAAAGTAAAACTCCAAGCAAAGAAATACCCTGAACAAAAAGCATTGCCATCCCTGAAACAAGTACGCACACACCCGCAATTATTGCCGCAGTAACGTCCTTTATCCGCACACCCTTTTCAAGAACAAACAACACCCCCAGATAAATACATCCGGCAACAATATACTTTGCACATTCAAGTCTGCCACACACTGCAATACTGCCCAGACTTATGAACAAAAACGAAATAACCGAACCAAAAGAAAAGCTTTTTTCCTGAGCAAGATATGCCATTCCAAAAGGTGCCATTCCGGGCAAAGGCATTGCCATTGCAAGAAAAAATCCTATCCACCGTGTAAACAATTCTTTTTTCAGCACAGCTATATCAGCTTTTTCAAACAACTTTCGGCTTTTTGTTTTTTTAAGATATGTAAGGACACTTGCTAATTCCATTTATTTTCCTCCTCTGTATTTTCCAAAATTTGTAAATTTTCTTAAATTATACAGTCAGGAAACCAAATTATATGTCGAAAATACCGTTTAAGAACTGTTATTTAAAAAAGAATAAGCGACGTTACGACAAAAAGCCGCTTAGCCTGACAGTAGTTATCCGAACCTGCCTAAAAAGACGAAATTTCGGTATATTAGTTTCTGTCAGGCTATGCGGTCAATTTACTTTTTTACTCAAGATTAAACCACGCGTCCTGTCCCGGATATACTGCAGACTCACCAAGCTCCTCCTCAATACGGAGCAACCGGTTATATTTTGCAGTGCGGTCAGTACGAGAAGGTGCACCCGTCTTAATTTGTCCTGAATTTACTGCAACTGCAATATCAGCAATTGTTGTATCCTCGGTTTCACCGCTTCGGTGAGAGGTTACAGCAGTATACCCTGCACGATTTGCCATTTCGATTGCATCAAGTGTCTCGGTAAGGGTTCCTATCTGGTTAACTTTTATAAGAATTGAATTGCCAACACCAAGCTGTATTCCTTTTTTAAGCCTCTCTGTATTGGTAACAAACAAGTCATCACCTACAAGCTGAACCTTGCCGCCAAGACGCTTGGTGAGCATATCCCAGCCTTCCCAATCCTCTTCAGCCATACCGTCTTCAATGGATATAATCGGATATTTTGATACCCAATCCGCCCAGAACTCCACCATTTCCTCAGCAGAAAGCATTTTGTCTGTCTTCCAGAAATAATACTTT
>JAZRJL010000036.1:0-5120 GCA_045645805.1 Clostridia bacterium
AATTTCATACAGGTTATTTTTCAATTCTTCCGTTTCATCAATCTTTCTGTGGCCGAAGAAACAGCAGGTTTTTTCTTTGTCTATATCGGGCATATTCTTTCACAAACCCCCTTTCTCACATAATCAGCATTATGTGTGTAAGCAAGTCAGCTGAAATAAAAAAATCACCCTCTCAGGTGATTGCAGTTACCACAAATTTGAAAGAGTGTCAGACCAATGAGTCCTAATTTTTTCATTGGTCTATTTGCCATGTGCAAATTTTATAAATCTGTTCTATTTATCTCTGAAACATTGACCTTTATGTATTTTCGTGGTATAATTTATTCAAATATTTTAATGTTTTTGCCACATAATGCTGATTATGTGGCTTTTTAATTTTGCATCCGCACAAGTCCCATTCTCTGCATTTGCCTACGGTGGGTTGAGCCATTTTCTATGGTATAGATTCTTGTAGTATTTACATTGCTGTGTCCGAGTATATCTGCCAGGCGAACGATATCTTTTTGCAGTGAGTAGTATGTCCTTGCGAACAAATGGCGGAGGTTATGTGGGAACACTTTTTCTTTAGACACGCCGGCACTTTCGCACAACTGTTTCATCGATTTCCATATCGAGTGCCTGTCCACAGGTTGACCTTTTCTCGTTACGAATACACTTCCTGATGTGATATGCTTTTCCTTGATATATTTTTTAAGCAGTTGGCATAACTCTTTCGGCAGGATTATCATTCGTATTTTACCTTTCAACCTAACCTGAGCCTGACCTGTCATAACAGAATTCACATCGACATATTTTAATTCACTTACACGAATCCCTGTGGCACATATCGTCTGCATGATGAGATAGAGGCGCACGTTCTTTTTGCTCTTTGCCGCATTGAGAAGTCTTTCATACTCAGACTTTGTAAGTTCCTTTTCAATCTGGCAGAAGATTTGTCTTTGTACTTTTAAGTTCTTAACCCTCAGGTCGTATCTCTCAATGTAATTGAAGTAACCATTGAGAGAGGACAAGACTGAGTTCACACTTGCAGGAGCATACTGTTGTGTCAATATATTTTTATATTCCAACACAAGTGTTTTGGTAAGTTCTTTACCGTCAGTCCAATTTACAAATGCAGTGATGTCACGGATATATTTTTCGATAGTGACAGAGCATTTTTCTTCCTCGATTAAATAATTTTTGTACTCATCAATAGTGCGTTTAGTAATTTCATTCATGTTTCAACAACTCCTTTTCAAATATTATATACCGAATAAATTTTTCGAATACAGTTTTGAAAATTTGTTGTCAATGTTTCAGCTTATTTGAATATTAAAAGGCGATTGCTAAGTCATAAACAGATTTAACAATCGCCTTAAGTCATTTGCATGCTTTGCCATATTTATTTCACCTCCTGTTGACACAAAGCATACCACATAAATTTTGATAAGTCTACGAAGTAATTTTCGAGGTCTTATCTTTGTTTCCAGCATATTAAATTTTGATATGCCCGAAATAAAAAAGCGACCGGATTTCATATAATTTATGACTACAATTTCAACATAAAATTTCAATTAAAATTCATTTTAATTCAACTGTGACAGCAGAAAAAATTACCTCTCCCGGTACACTCAGCAGAGGTAATTTCGCTTGTGACATAATCCAAATTCTTGTAGTCAATATCACTTGCATATGAGAAGATATTTTTCAAGAAAATCTTCCCACTCAATGCCGTATGACATTTTAAGAACAACTCTCATTTTGTCAGGTTCAATAACTGATGTGGTTATCTTATTACAGATTTTATCTTCCATGTTTTGCAGCTTATTATATAGTCCTGCAAACACATTTTCATTCATGTATTCCATAGTTGTTTCATCTTTTAAGTGTTTGTTGTAGAACTCAAGAGCTGCAGTTACATAATCTGTTTTATTGATTTCCCTCTGACCTCTTATACGATTCTGTTCACATTCCTTGTATAATTCATCGCTAATCCATACGCTTAATTGCCTTCCATTTTTGTGTTTTCCCATCAAAATTCCTCCTTTATTGATATTTTAAATTTAGCACACGCTGTAAATCCCTTAACTGTGCGGTTTTATGGCATAATAGCACACGAAAACTTTGCAAAACCCACAATTCTCGACACCGCCCAAAACACCACCTAAATGGCTCAACCATCGCAAAAACTGAGTCATTTTCACCAAAACAGCACCAACACCCCATTTTCAGCACCACCCCGAACGGCACTGCCGGTCGGTGTTTGACCGCATTGGTGGCGTCTCACGACACCAATGCTTTTTCCTGCTTCAATTTATTCCGTTCATTTTTCATTCGGAAAGGGGCGCCCCAAAACCTGTTTTTTCATGCTGCGTTCATCTGTAATTTTGCTTATATAATCAACCTTGCTTCAGGCTCATCGTTTTACCTGTTTCTTTAGGACATATATTTCCCGAGAGGTCAAACCACCTTGCCGAGATAAGTTTTGCCTTCAAATCTACCGGGACATCGTTGTCATCAGCTATTAGAATCGATTCTGTGCTTTACAAGCGTTGCAAAACCCCTTGTACAAGAGGTTTTTATACCTTGGGTAGTGTAAACCCCTTACCGCAGACTTTCGTTTCCAAACACGCTGCAAAACCCCTTAAATTTTCTATGCAATTGGCATCTGTTTTTCTGCAGAGGTCAAACTATATTGCTTGCGAAACTTAACCCTAAATTTTTCTTGAAATCTTAGGAACATTCGCATGCAAAATCGCATTCTGAGGTTTTATCGTGCCGTCACGTTTTAAGCATTTGCGTTTTATTTTTTCAGGGAGGGTAAATACCTTACCTTGAAAAATAAATTACTATAGTCTCTGTCACGGCTGTGGTCTGTTCTTCAAAATCGATTTTAAGGTCTTACCATAGGGCTTTTCTTTTCGGTCCGAGAGATTAACTTTTCAGGGTGGTGTACCTACCTTACCCCGAATAGTTATATGTCGAACACCCCTGCTTAAGCCCTTGTCAAACGCATATAATCGAATTTAAGGTCTCAAACCTATTTGTCACACGATGAATTACGAGGTTAACTTACTTGGGTAGGGTAAATACCTTACCCTTAATTTTTAGTTCTCAAATTCTCTTTGACACAGGTTCTCATTTTGCTAAAAATCAAAAACCCCTTTTCTTTGTTTAATGTTTAGCAGATTTTAATAGGGGGTATCAGCTAATTTATGTAGCTGAAAAGATAATTTTCACACAGTTTATTTTGGATGCTTTTTGTCATATTCTTCAAGCATTCTTTGAGCTTTTTCCCGAGCCAAATCTTCCTGAAACTTTTTCATCTGTTGCTGGTGAAAAAACTCAACGGCATCTTGGATAGGTCTGATTGTATATTTCAAATTGCCGTTTTGTTTTTTACCGTTTTTCAGAATTATTTCTGTAGGTTCAGTATAGATTAAACACTTATCTTCAAGCTCTCTTACATATTTAGCAACTGTAGTTATACTTTTGATGTTAAGTGCCTTGCCAATAGTTTTGTAGCTCGGGTAGCACTGATAAGTTTTTCTGTCCTCAATATACACGAGATAGAAATATATCAGACGTGCGATAGGATTTAAATTTAGCTGCATAATGGAATTGGGAAGTATAAAACAATTTCCGAATTTATTTTGCTGGTTATATAAATATCTCATCGCCATCCTCCTTTCGGAAGCAGTCTGCAATTCCGTCATCACCATATTCCATTTTTACAATTTCATCTGCCGTATAACGCAATGCATTGTACAGAGCATTTATGATATATGGAACAGGTTTTCTGACTTGGATTTCGACCTTGCCGTCAACAATTTTCCTCGGCATATTATTATCGACATAGACGATATGTTCGTAGCTGATATTTTCTAATCGCTTGCGAACAATTTCACGGGCAATGATTTCGCCACCAATCGAAATTGATTCTGAATTAAACATAATCTCAATTGCAGATTCATAATTCTTTTTTGTCAGTCCTTGGAGTTCATATGTTTCCGCCCGATCCATCACATCCTCTATTGATGATAGATGGTTATTAATAAAATAATTAATATTTTTATTTTTATATTTATTGCAGTCGTCTTGTACACCACCTCGTTCTTCAGACGCACCGGAAGGTAAGTCATCAGGAATACTGTCGGTAGTGTTTTCTGTAACCTCATCATCTTCATCGGTGGTTTTTACACACACCACATAGAGATTTGAAGAAGCTCCTCCGGACTTTTTCTCTCGGTTCTCTTTGGTAATTATTCCGTATTCAATTAAATTCTTAATTCCATTCTTTGCCTTTGATAAACTCATTCCGGTTTCTCTTGCGATAGTTTCGTAAGAGGGGTAGCAGGAAGAGTTGCACCCTGATAATTTCATCAGGTAACAAAGGATGCGAAATTCATACACATCGAGTCTCGAGTCGTTAATAAATTCGTTAGGTATAATAGTAAAATTTCCGTTTAGTTTCATTAAAGTTTTCCTCCTTAAATTCAAATAAAAAAACACAGAGTAGAAATTTTTACTCTGTGTTTTGGAATTGATATTGAATTTAGGACTGCGGTTCAAGTTCACAAAAAAGATATTTGACAGTAACAGATTTGCCGTCAAAAATCCTTGCTTTTCAAACCGCTGAAAACCGCATAAAATAACGAGATGACCTTACTTACAGTAAAATCATCTCGTTATTATGGCGGAGAAGGTGGGATTCGAACCCACGTGCCCGTTAAGGCAAACGCATTTCGAGCTGTTAGACAGTGTTTTTAGATAGACGAAATAAGCGGAAGTTAAAGGCACTTAAAAAACGATAAAAACCGCATAAAATCAAGGCTTTGAGGGGATAAATTCCTTCAAAGCCTTTGCTGTTCTCTAAAATTTCGTATTGCCACTTTTTGATGCATTTTTTGGGTTTTCGCTAGAAAAGTGCTAGAAAAATGTTAGATAAAATTAACTGCATAAATTTGTTTTTAAGTGCGCCTATTGATTAGATTTAAGGAAAGCAAATGGATTGATGTTTTGTAAAGCATTTTACGCTTAAATAATATTTTTTAATTAGTCAAGTATAAATTACTCATTTATACTTGACTAATTTCCTTTTTTAAAAACTTGACAAACTACACCTAAAGAAGTATATACCA
>JAZRJL010000037.1:0-10504 GCA_045645805.1 Clostridia bacterium
TATAAGTGAGCAGACAGGACTTGAAAATTCTCAGATTGGTCTTGTTTTAAAGGTTGTAGGTATTGCATATATTGCACAGTTTGCCTCAGAACTTTGTCGTGATGCAGGTGAAAATGCTGTTGCAACAAAAATAGAGCTTGCGGGCAAAATAATAATAATGACACTTTCAATGCCGGTTATTTATCGGCTGATGGGTATTGTAAATGATATAATTAGCTTTGATTTATAGGTGTTGCAAATGAAAAAAATAATATATTTAACTGTTTTTATTCTGTATATTATGACAGCTTCTGTTTACGCAAATGTTTCGCAGGAAAGTGAAAAAATTATTAATGATTACATAGATATTTACGGCGAAAAATTACAGGATGGTATTGACAAGGCTGATTACGGTAATATGCATACAGATTTAAGCACCGATATAGATGTAAAAAGTCTGTTAAAAAGTATTATTAAGGGTGAAACTCCAACCAATCCTGCTAAAGTTTTAAGTCAACTACTTTCAATTTTAATAATTGAAGTAAAGAAAACATTAAAGCTTTTGCTTCTTATACCGGCTGTTGCCGTTTTAAATACTTATGTAACAGGAATAAATAGTAATTTTGCAGCTAAAGGGACATCTGAAGCTGCGTTTTTTGTATGTTATGCTATTATGGCAGGAATTGCCGCAACTGCTTTTTTCGAAACAGTAAAGTGCGGCAGAATTATTATTGAAAATATTTCTGTTTTTATGCGTATTTTGATACCCGTATCTCTTGCAAGTCTTGCATCAAGCGGAGCGGTTGTAAGTGCCACCACTTTTGAAATTGTGCTGATGTCTGTCATAGGGATTTGTGAGTTTGCAGTTGAAAAATTCTTTTTCCCAATAGTTATGATGTCAACAGCGCTTAATATTGCAAGCAATATCTCAAATGTACTTAAAGCCGACAAGCTTGTTGGGCTTTTGAACAAAACAGTAAAATGGGGGCTTGGAATTATGCTTACCCTTTTTGTTGGAATTACAGGTATACAAGGTGTTGCAGCAGGCACAGCTGACGGACTTAAGGTTAAGGTTACAAAATTTGCAACGGCAAATCTCATCCCTGTTGTAGGGGGCATTCTTGCCGAGACGGTTGAAACTGTTATGAATTGCAGTGTTGTAATTAAAAATGCAGTAGGCATTGCAGGAATTATTTCTGTTATTGCCGTTACGGTAATCCCAATACTGAAAATTTCAGCTTGTCTGATACTATTCAGATTATGTGCTGCGGTTGTTCAACCAATCAGTGACCCAAGATATGTAAAATGTATAACAGAACTTGGTGACTCGGTTTCATCGGTATTGGCAATGGCTGTGTCGCTTGTTGTAATGTTTGTAATTATACTTACAATATTGATTAATATTGGAAATACGGCAATTTTACTTGGTCGATAAGGAGAAAACAATGGGCTTTATTCATAACTGGATTATGCAAATTACAGCAGTAATTTTAATAGGTTCGGTATGCGATTTGCTTATGCCTGATGGAAATATAAAAAAATATCTTAATCCCGTGCTTGGTTTTTTACTTATTTTTGTAATTGTAAAGCCTTTGACATCCCTTGATGCAGACAGTATACGGTTTGATTTACTTGTAGAAAGCAGTAGTATTTCAGGTGAACTTTCACAAATCGCAGACAGCACAACTCAAAAAAATATTATTGATATTTATAAAGCACGACTTTCAGACCAAATAAAACAGGAAATAAGAAATACATATAGAACAGGCTCGAAAATAGCCTTGTCAGTTTCCGACGAGGAAAAAAGCTTTGGTGAGATAAGCAGGATTGATGTTGTTCTTTTGTTAAGAGAAGGCGATTTTGTAAATACAGCTGCTGTTTCAAAGACAATTGAAAATAAATTTGGGATTGATGATAAATGTATTAATATAAAGACAGAAGTGATAAACTAAGGGGGAAAAACAAGTGTTTTCAAAGTTTTTCAGGGACAGACCTAAATATGTTGATGTAAGTCCTGATGGAGTAAAAGCTGCAAAACGAAATAAAATAATAATCGTAATTATTGTTGCCGCAATACTTTTTCTTGCTTTTGGTAAAACTGATTCATCAAATGAAAAAGAAAAAAAGACAGATTCAGATACAGATTTTTTAGTTTCAACCGCGGAATATATTACAGAAAATGAGCAAAAGCTTAAGGAAATTCTGGAAACGGTTCATGGAGCAGGCAAGGTAAAAGCTATGATAACCGTTGAAGAGCTTGGGGAAAAGGTAATTGCTTCGGATAAAAGAACAGAAAGTCAACAGGAAAATGACAAGGAAAAATCATCACAAAAATCAAACATTGAACATTCTGCAATAATTTATGGTTCGGGTTCTGATGAAAAACCCTTTGTTGTCAAGGAGAAGATGCCGCTTCCGTCAGGAGTTTTGGTTGTTGCCACAGGTGCCGGTGACGAACACGTAAGGCTTGAACTTTATGAAGCAGTAAAAGCCCTTTACGGAATTTCAGGACACAGAATAAAAATTACAGCAGGAAATATAAAATAATTGTGCTTTGCACGCCCGGGCAAAAGCACTTTTACATAAAATATGGGCAGAAAGGTATTTAATTATGAAAAACTTTATAAAAGGTATACGGGGAAAACAAATTTTGGTGGCAGGACTAAGTGCTCTTGTTATTGTTGCCGGTGTTTACAGATGGACACAAACACAAGATACTGAAAGTATTGCGGTAAATAATGCTGTATCTGATTCCGAATTTCAGGTGGAAAAGATAGAAACAGCAGAGGAAAAAAATGACGATTATACAGGGGATTATTTCGCAAAGGCAAGGTATGACCGTGATTGTGCAAGAAGTGAAGCAGCAGAGCTTTTAAAGGTTTCGGTGACAGATGGAGATGCAACAGAAGAAATAATTGCAAAAAATCGTGAAATGCTTGAAAAATACGCAAATGATATTAAAAAGGAAACAGCGATTGAAAATATGGTTATTGCAAAAGGTTATTCGGATTGTGTTGCATTTATAGACGACAGTGGAGTAAGAGTGGTAGTAAAAAGCGACACCCTCCAAAAAGAAGGTGTCGCTCAGATAAAAGACATTGTTGTCCAGCAAACCGGTGCAAAAACCACCGATATAAAAATTTCAACCAAGAACTGATTTTATGCTCTTTTTGAAAGAACTTCAGCTTCGTACTTTTTAACTTCGTCAATATAACTGTTTGAAAGTCCCTGACGGCTTAAGTATTCTTCCCATACATCACCCAAAGGTGCTGTTTTAAGTTCTTCCTGAAGAACCTGAAGTTCAGTTGTATTATGTTCATCCTGAAGAGCCTGAAGCTTTGCGTTTGGCTGGAGAAGTGCAAACAAAAGAGCCTTGCTAAGATTTCTTAAACCGGTTACCCATGCAGAAATACGGTTGATTGATGCATCAAAATAATCGGTTGCGATAAATACACGGTCAAGGGCGTCGCATCTTACGATTTCCTTGGCTATTTCTTTTGTTTCGTCATCAAAGAGGATTACGTGGTCTGAATCCCAACGAACCGGTCTTGTGATATGGAGAGCAATTTTTTCATTGAACAAAAGAAGTGATGAAATTTTATCGGACACCATTTCTGTTGGATGATAGTGACCGTTGTCCATAAGAGGTGTAATGCCCTTGTAGTTTGAATAACTGAGAGAAAATTCGCCCGAACCAACGGTATAGCTTTCAAGACCAATACCAAACACCTTTGATTCAAGTGTAATGTAAACCTTTGACTTGTCGTATGAAACGCTGAGAATTTCATCAAGTGCTTCTTTAAAGCGGCGTCTTGGACCAAGTCTGTCAGCAGGGATATCCTTGTAACCGTCGGGAATCCAGATGTTCATAACACAGGGAACACCAGTTTCATTTGCAAAATATTCAGCAATTCTAATACACTGTTTGCAGTGGTTAATCCAGAACTCACGCACCTTGTCGTCAGGAGAAGAAAGGGTGAGGTCATTTTTTACCATAGGATGAGCAAAGATGGTTGGGTTGAAGTCAAGTGCCCAGCCTCTTTCTTTTGCAAATTTAACCCATTTTTCAAAGTGCTTTGGTTCAATCTTATCACGGTCAACAAATTCACCATCTTCAAAAATTGCATAGCAAGCATGAAGATTAAGCTTTTTCTTACCAGGAATAAGAGAGAATGCTTTGTCAATGTCTGCCATAAGTTCGTCAGGGGTTGTAGCTTTTCCGGGATAGTTGCCGGTTGTCTGAATACCGCCAGACAAAGCTGATGGGCTGTCAAATCCTACAACGTCATCGCCTTGCCAGCAATGAATTGATATCATTGTTTCGCTTAGTTTTTTAATTGCTGCCTCGGTATCAACACCGTAGCGACTGTAAATTTCTTTTGCACTTTCGTATCTAGTCACAGAAAAACCTCCAAAAATTATTTTTTATAAACAAATATGTAAAAAATATTATTTAATTATAAATATTATATATAAAAACACATAAACTGTCAATATGTTTTAGATATTTTAGAGTATATTATTATTTGATTTTTGTCTTATGTTTTATTGACAATAAGTTGATGGAGTGCTATAATTTTTTATTATTAAAAAAGAATTGAGGATTAAAGTATGATATATAATTCTGCTGAGGAGTTAATTGGTAAAACACCTCTTTTAAGGCTTAATAGTATTGAAAAAAAGCTTTGCATTGATGCAAAACTTTTAGCAAAGCTTGAATATTTAAATCCTGCAGGCTCGGTCAAGGACCGTGCGGCAAAACAGATGCTTGATGATGCTGAAAAATCAGGGGCATTGAAGCCCGGCTCGGTTATCATTGAGCCAACCTCGGGTAACACCGGCATTGGTCTTGCCCTTGCTGCTGCGGTACGTGGGTATAGACTCATTATAGTTATGCCGGACTCAATGTCGGTTGAACGCAGACAGATAATGAAAGCTTATGGTGCTGAGCTTGTTCTTACTGACGGGAAATTAGGTATGAAAGGTGCTATTGCTGAGGCGGTACGCCTTTCAGCTGAAATTCCTGACAGCTTTATTCCCGGTCAGTTTGTAAATCCTTCAAATGCTCTTGCGCATTTCAATACAACCGGACCCGAAATATTCAACGACACCAACGGAAATGTCGATATTTTTGTTGCCTGCGTAGGTACGGGCGGTACAATTACCGGTACAGGAAAGTATCTTAAGGAACAAATCCCCAACATAAAGATTGTTGCTGTTGAACCTGCTTCATCACCTGTTTTATCCGGCGGAGCAGCAGGCTCACACAAAATTCAGGGAATAGGTGCAGGCTTTGTGCCGGACGTGCTTGATACCTCGGTGTATGATGAGATTATTCAAATAACAGATGACGAAGCATTTGAATATGGCAGAATGATGGGCAGAACAGAAGGCGTACTTGTAGGCATTTCGTCAGGGGCAGCTCTTTGTGCAGCAATAAAGCTTGCAAAATGTGCAGAAAACAAGGGCAAAAACATTGTTGTTTTGCTCCCTGATACAGGTGACAGATACCTTTCCTGCGAAATGTTTAATGAATAAAGGTGATATAGATGAAAGTAACAGATATTATTAAAGGTGAAAAACCCAGCCTCTCGTTTGAGGTTTTTCCGCCAAAGCTAAGTTCAAATTTTGAATCTGTAATGTCGGCAACAACCGATATTGCAAAGTTAAATCCAAGCTTTATGAGCGTTACATATGGTGCAGGTGGCGGAACATCCCAATATACCGCAGATATTGCACACAGTCTTCTGAAGATGGGCGTTACCCCCATAGCACATCTAAGCTGTATATCTTCAAAACGGAGCGAAATTCAGCTTTTACTTCAAAATTTAAAGGATAAGGGAATTGAAAATATTCTTGCACTTAGGGGAGATATTCCTGATGGTATGTGTATGGATAATCTTGAATATCACTACGCAAGCGAGCTTGCAGCTGAAATTCGTGATTTTGGCGGATTTTGTATAGGCGGAGCGTGCTATCCTGAAAATCATCCCGAAAGTAAAAACAGCAAAGCAGATATAGAGAGTCTAAAAATTAAAGTTGAAAACGGATGCGAATTTTTGACAACACAGATGTTTTTTGACAACAACATTCTTTACAATTTTATGTACAGGCTTTATCGCGAGGGGGTTGAAGTTCCTGTCGTTGCAGGAATTATGCCGGTAACAAACGCAAAACAGATTAAACGAATCTGCTCGATTTCACAAAATACATTACCCCAAAGATTTTTAAGACTTGTTGACCGTTACGGTGATAACCCTGACGCAATGAAGCAAGCGGGAATTGCTTATGCAATTGAACAGATAATTGACCTTTATGCAAACGGAGTTAATGCTGTTCACGTATATTCAATGAACAAGCCTGATGTGGCAGAAGCAATCCAGAATAATATTTCGGAGATAATCAAATGAACGCTGTGAACTTTCAGACAATCCCTGTCAAAGAAATTGTTATGAATGAATACGAAACAGCAAAGCGTCTTAATGTTGAAAAAGGCTTTACCTCGTATGAAATTGAAATGTGCTTAAAGCGGCTTAAAGATGTCGCAAACTGTCGTTTTTCATCCGTAAGAATGCCATATATCACCAACGGAAAGATGCTTAATTGCGGGTTTGGCGAATTTGAAAGCACAGTGCTTGCTAAAAATCTTGGTGATTGTCGTGAGGTTTTTGTTTTTGCGTCAACGATAGGAATAGGAGTGGACAGACTTTTAAACAAGCTTTCAAAGCTGTCGGCTGCTGAATTTTTTATTACCGATGCCCTTGCATCATCTCTTGCCGAGGCGATGATGAACGAAACCGAGAAACGAGTAAAAGGCAATACTTTGTGTAAACCACGATTCAGTCCCGGCTTTGGCGATTTTGGGCTTGAACATCAAACCGCAATTCTTGAACTTGTTAATGCAGGGCGGTTGCTTGGTATAACTATAAATAAATCATATCTGATGTCACCGATGAAGTCGGTTACGGCAATTATGGGAATTAAATAAGTTTTACAAAAAGAAAGGCAAACAAAATGGCAAAAAATATTTTAAAGGTTATAAAAGAAAAACGTCTTTACTTTGATGGTGGAACAGGAACAGTTTTACAGGAAACAGGACTTCCTGCAGGTACACCGCCTGAAATATGGAATATTGAAAATCCGCAGAAAATTATTCAACTTCACAAAGATTACATATCTGCAGGATGTAATATAATCAAGACCAATACCTTTGGGATAAATGCAGAAAAATATGAAAATTACAAGGAGCTTATCTATGCAGCTATGGAGTGTGCAAGGCTTGCTGCAAAGGACTGTGAAGATGTGTTTGTTGCGTTTGATATGGGTCCCTGCGGCAGGCTTTTAAAGCCTCTTGGTGATATGGAATTTGAAGACGCTGTTGAGCTTTTTGCAAAAAATATCCGAGTTGCAAAAGAATGTGGTGCCGACATTGTCCTTATTGAAACAATGAATGACAGTTATGAAACAAAAGCGGCTGTTCTTGCGGCAAAGGAAAACTGTGATTTACCCATATTTGTTACCAATGTTTATGATGAAAGCGGAAAGCTTATGACAGGTGCAGATGCAAAAGCTATGATTGCTATGCTTGAGAGTATGGGTGTGGATGCAATAGGAATGAACTGTTCTCTTGGCCCGGATAAAATGCTTGATAATTTAAAAGCGTTTGTTGAATTTGCATCTGTTCCCATAATTGTAAACCCCAATGCAGGACTTCCGGCATCGGTTAACGGAAATACCGTTTTTGATATTGATGCAGAGTCTTTTTCTGATTATATGGTTAAAATGGCACGGATGGGTGCAACGGTTCTTGGCGGATGCTGTGGCACAACGCCGCAATACATAAAAAAGACGGTAGAAAAAACAAAAATGCTTGAGTATATGTTGCCAGAGTTTAAACACCACACTCTTGTTTCATCATACACACATTCTGTTGAAATAGGTAAAGAAGCTGTTTTGATAGGTGAAAGAATCAATCCGACAGGAAAACCAAAGCTTAAAGCTGCTTTAAAAGAGAATAATATGTCGTATCTTTTAAACGAAGCCGTAATGCAGGAGGAAGCTGGTGTTCATATTCTTGATGTAAATGTGGGACTACCAGAAATTGATGAGATAAATGTGCTTAAAGATGCAGTCTTTCAGATACAGACGGTTACAGATATTCCCCTTCAGCTTGATTCTGTCAATGCTTTGGCTCTTGAAAATTCAATGAGAATTTATAATGGAAAGCCTTTAATAAATTCGGTAAACGGTGAAAAGGAAAAGATGCAGCAAATTTTTCTCCTTGTGAAAAAATATGGCGGTGCTGTTATTGCATTGACTATTGATGAAAACGGAATTCCCGAAACACCGGAGGGTCGTGCAGAAATTGCAAAGAAAATATGTGATGAGGCAGCAAAATATGGCATAGATAAAAAGGATATAATTGTTGACCCATTGGCTCTTACCGTGTCTTCTGATACCAAAAACGCACTTGTTACTTTGAAGTCCATTGACTTAGTTAAAGCTATGGGACTTTCTACAAGTCTTGGTGTATCAAATATTTCTTTTGGTCTGCCCTGCCGTGAAAAAATAAACTCTGCTTTTTTTGCCGCAGCACTTGAACACGGACTTGATTGTGCGATTATGAATCCTTTTTCAAAAGGCATGATGGACACATATTATGCATTTAATGTTTTGCACAATATGGACACAGCATGCGGTAACTTTATTGAATATGCAAATAGTGAAACCAAGGGCGTACCACAGGAAACACAGCTTAAAACAAACGTAACAGACCTTAAACATGCAGTTGAAAAGGGAATGAAAAAGCTTGCTGTGGATACGGCAAAACAGATCTTGAATACATGTGATGGTCTTGACATAATTAATAATCAGATTATTCCGGCACTTAACAAAATAGGACAGGATTTTGAAAATAAAAAGGCGTATTTGCCGCAGCTTCTTATGAGTGCCGAAGCAGCCTCAGGAGCATTTGATGTAATAAAAGAAAAACTTCCTCAAAATGAAATAAACAAGGACGAATCGGTGATTGTAGCAACCGTCAAAGGGGATATACACGATATAGGCAAAAATATAGTTAAAGTTTTGCTTGAAAGCTATGGCTTTTTTGTATATGATTTAGGCAGAGATGTTGCACCTGAAAGGGTTCTTGATTTTGCAAAAGAAAATAGTTGCAAACTTGTAGGATTAAGTGCCCTGATGACCACAACTGTTGTGGCAATGGAAGAAACAATAAAGCTTTTACATGATAATTTGCGTGATGTTTCGGTTATGGTTGGCGGTGCGGTTTTAAATGACGAATATGCCCGTGATATAAATGCTGACTTTTATGCAAAGGATGCGATGTGTGCAGTAAATATAGCAAAAAAGTTTTATAACAAATAAGTTTTTTAGGACTTCCTTTCAATATTCGGAGAGGAAGTTCTTTTTTAAAAATTTCTTGAAAAAGATTGACAATTTAAAAAAAACATAGTATAATGTGACGGTTGATTACAAAATATAAAAATTTCGGGATGTGGCCCAGCTTGGTAGGGCACTTCGTTCGGGACACGATACTAACCAATTCATTAGTAATCATCCGAACTCCCACAAACCTTTTAACACCGCCACTTTACGGCGACTTAAAAAACTAAATACATGTGGTCAAATCAGTTTTGACCACATGTTATCCCACAGACATGGGAATATAGAAAAAACTAAGTATTTTATTTCGGGATGTAGCGCAGTTTGGTAGCGCGCTTCGTTCGGGACACGGTACTAATCAATTCATTAGTAATCAGCCGAACTCCCACAAACCGTTCAACACCGACACTTATGGCGACCAAGAAAACAAAATACATGTGGTCAAAACTGATTTGACCACATGTTATCCCACAGACACGGGAGGTGCAAAAAAATCGAATATTTTATATCGGGATGGAGCGCAGTTTGGTAGCGCGCTTCGTTCGGGACGAAGAGGCCGCAGGTTCAAATCCTGTTATCCCGACCATATCGAGTGTTCATAACGTGTGTGAACACTCGATTTTTTGTTTTTATGCCGTTTTTATTGATTTTAAATAATCCCTCCATTTGCAAAGCTTTTGACACTGGGAGGTGCAGAGAAATATATTTAATTTTTTCAATAAAAAAGCACTTGCATACGCAAGTGCTTTTATGCCGATGGCCGGAGTCGAACCGGCACGGTATCGCTACCGGCGGATTTTGAGTCCGCTACGTCTGCCAATTCCATCACATCGGCAAATTACTTTGCTATTATACAACATAATTTCCAACATTTCAAGAGTTTTTTTGAAATTTTTTAATTTTTTTATTTCATTACTCAAAAAATCACATTTACCATAAAAAATCATGACAGGCACACAACCGAAGTTACAGAATTCTTGTTCGGATAGTATGGAGGACGAAAGCGTGTCTGCCACGATTATTCCTCAGGCATTACAAATTCCCTGTTCCGCATTGACCATGGGCCTCTATTAGCATATCTGAAACAATATCTTTGACAGTACATGGGGTAACCTTCTCATTG
>JAZRJL010000038.1:0-22068 GCA_045645805.1 Clostridia bacterium
CATGGAGCAAGCCGTGGGTAATTTACAAAAACTTTACTGATGTAAACAAGGATATTTCCCTTTCGGGTCTGTATCAGCACAGTATAAGGGATTTGTATAATACCGTCTTTCCAAAGAAAGGCTTTTCAAAAGAGGAATACACCGAGGTTGAAAATTATTTTGCAGAGAATGTAAAAAACAGCAAGGAAAATGACTACACTGACATTTTCAAGGGCAAAAATGTTATTGCCGTTATGCTTGAGGGTGTTGATACCTGGATGATAGACAAAAGGTACACACCTACAATGTATAAGATGAAAAACGAGGGTATCAGCTTTGAAAATTATTATTCGCCCTTTTTTGGTACAGGTCATACTTTGAATGCCGAATTTGCCTTTAATACAGGCTTCTTCTCCCCCTTGTCTGCGGTGAGTGCGGTAAACTTTTGCTCAAACAGCTTTCCCGATTCACTTGCAAATCTGTTTACAGAAGCAGGGTATACGGCAAATTCGTTTCATTACAACGATTCCGAATTTTACAACCGAGGTGTTATGCACCATTCATTCGGGTACGAAAGATATAATTCATTCAGTGACTTCGGTATGCCCGAGACAGTTTCCCAGTCCGACAGCAACATTTTAAAAAATGATGATATATACAATAAAATGGTTGAAAAAAAGCCGTTTTTCAGTTTTGTAATTACCTATTCAACCCACGTTCCCTATCTTTTTGACGATTCAAAAATGATTCTTGCAAGGGAAAATCATTCAAACCTCATTAATCCCTCAATGGACAAGGAAACAAACAATTGTCTTATCTTAGCGGCGGACACAGATGATTTCTTTAAACAGCTTTTAAATCGGCTTGAAGACGACGGACTTCTCGAGGATACCGTCATTGTAGCTTATACCGACCACTATGCCTACGGTTTTTCCGATGAAAAGCAGCTTAAAAAGCTGAAAAAAGAAGAAATTATTTACCGTGTTCCTGCTTTTATCTATGCAAAAGGTGTAACACCTGCAAAAATTAAAAAGCCAATGTCAACCATTGACTGGCTGCCGACTTTGATTAATATGTTTAGCCTTAAGGACAGGGGTTCGTATTTAGGAAGAGATATATTTGACCCTGAAAACGGCGGATTTGTGTATTTTGGCGACCAAAGCTGGCTTGATGATAAAATGCATTTTGTTCCCTCTGACAAAGTTCCCGACCAGGCCGACTTTGAATATATAAAACAGCAAAATTCCAAGGTGAAGCAGCGGATAAAGGTAAATGAAGTTGTGATTAATGACGACTTTTTTGCAAGGGACTGATTATAACGAATATTCTTTGTAGAAATAGCGGTACACCGCTATTTCTGAGCAATAGTGCTCAGAAAATTATTCAAAAGAATAATTTTCAAGAATTTCGTTGCAATGATGTATCGTGAAATTGCACCGCAATTTCACTGTCAAAATAAAATTTTGACAGTGAAAACCATTAAAATAATGTTTTTCACCAAGATACATTCATTATTAATAAATTTGTTACAGAAATTTAACTTGTAAATTCCAGGGCGGTATGTTAAAATAGAGCTATGAAAAAGGAGGAGATTTGTATGGAAATGAATACAAACTTTTCAAAAACAGTTAAATTCAGTGCAGTAAAGGAAACTCCAATGTCCCCACGTGAGCTTATATTGGAGGTTTACAATGCTTTAAAAGAAAAGGGTTACAACCCCATAAGCCAGATTGTGGGTTATATTATGTCGGGTGACCCCTCTTACATTACCGCACACAACGGTGCAAGAACTCTTATCCAGCGGCTTGAAACCGATGAGATTTTAGAGGAGCTTGTTAAATTTTACGTTGAAGAGAAGTAAGGTGACATCTGCCCTTTTGAAAGGATAAATTATGAAAAGTGAGCTTATTGACAGAATAAATGCCCTTTACCACAAATCAAAAACCGTGGGTCTTACCGACGAGGAAAAAGCCGAGCAGGACAAGCTTCGCAAGCAATACGTTGCTGGCTTTCGCCAGGGAATGCAAAACACCCTTGAGAATGTTTACATTGTGGATGAGAATGGTAACGAAAAGAAAATAGAAAAAAAGAGGTAAGATATTTCAAAAAGCCTCCCTTGTGTAAAGGGAGGTGGGTTTGCATAGCAAACACGGAGGGATTGTACTTGTTGAACATAAATAACACATAAATTTAAAATATTAATCAATCCCTCAGTCTCACTTTGTTCGACAGCTCCCTTTACACAAGGGAGCCTTTTTACACTAATTCATATTAAGCGGAGGTTTATATATGAAAATAGTTATACTTGACAAAAAGACGCTGGGCGATGACCTGGATATTTCGGGAGCATCAAAATTCGGCGAGGTGGTTGTCCGTGACAACACTGCCCCCGACGAGGTTGAAACTGCAATCTCAGATGCCGATGTTATTTTTGTAAACAAGGTTAAGCTTTTTGAGGATAATCTTAAAGCGGCAAAAAACTTAAAGCTTATTTGCGAGGCAGCAACCGGCTTTGACAATATTGATATTGAATACTGCAAAAGCCGCGGAATCGGGGTTTGTAATGTTCCGGGCTATTCGGTTTACAGCGTTGCACAGGTTACGGTTTCAATGGTTTTAAGTCTTGTAAACCGCCTTAACGAATATACACGCTATACCCGCGACGGAAGCTATTCAAAAGGCAAGTCAGCCAACATCTTAAAGCCGGTATATCACGAGCTTTGGGGTAAAAAATGGGGAATTGTCGGTTATGGTGCAATCGGTCAGCGTGTGGGCGAAATTGCAAAGGCGTTGGGCTGTGAGGTTTTTGCATTTAAACGTACACCAATTGACGAAGTGAATTGCACCGACATTGATACATTAATTTCTGAATGTGACATTATTACGGTGCATATTCCTCTTTCCGATTCAACACGGGGTCTTATAAATGAAGAACGCATTGCAAAAATGAAGAGAACGGCGGTTTTTGTAAACACGGCACGGGGTGCGGTAGTTGACGAAGCTGCACTTTGCACAGCCTTGAAGCAGGGAAAGATAGCTGCAATGGGCACAGATGTGTATTCTTCTGAGCCTTTCAGAGAGGACAGTCCGTTTTATGAAATAAAGGATTTTGACAATGTATGCCTCACACCCCATATGGCGTGGGGAACAATCGAGGCACGGACAAGATGCTTTGGCGTTATGCTTGAAAACCTGAAAGCATTTTTGGACGGCGAAATTAAAAACAGAGTCGAGCTTAGTTAAAAAAAGCGACGGATTTTCAAGCCTGAATTACGGCAATTTTGACCGGGGTTGACAAGATTGAAAATTTGTTGTATAATGACATATGTATTGATTAAAAATTGACGTAAAAGGAGGATAGCAGAAAACAGAAGATTTCGGAGGTAAATTTATTTTGAATTGTTTTAGAAAAGTTACAGCGGTTCTGACCGCAGTTGTTATAGTTCTTTCTGCATCGGTATTTACAGTATCGGCAGATGGCACAAAAAATTACGGAATTGTTACAGCTTCGCTTCTTAATTTAAGACAGCAGGCAACCACATCATCAAGCATTCTTGCACAGATTCCAAACGGCACAGCAGTTAACGTAAGCAGCCTTCAGGGAGGTTGGGCAAAGGTTACATATCTTGGTACAGAAGGGTTTGTTTCCCTTGATTATCTTAAAATTATGCCCGGTGAGGCCCCTGCAAGCCGTGGTGATGCGGTTTCAACAAAGGGACAGGCTGTTGTAGAGCTTGCAAAAAAATATATCGGTACACCATATCGTTATGGCGGTTCGTCTCCGTCAGGCTTTGACTGCAGCGGATTTGTGTACTTCCTTTACAAAAGTATGGGCGTGACACTCAACCGTGTTGCTCAGGACCAGATGACAAACGGGACATGGGTTCCCAAAAACGCACTTCAGCCCGGTGATATTGTGGGTTTTGCCAACAAAAGCGGTTATATCAACCATGTTGGCATCTATGCCGGCAACGGAATGATGATTCATTCCCCTCAAACAGGCGAATATGTCCGTTATGAAAGTATCGTTACCGGCAACTATGCAAAACGCATTACCTGCGGAAGACGCATATTTAATTAAATTTTGATATCCGACAGGCTGTTGCATTAAAGCAACAGCCTTGTATTTTTTACAGGAGCATAAAACTATATTATGATACGTCCAAAACGAATTAAAAAATTCTTATTGTCACTTATTATCCTTGTGGCATTGGCGGCTTTGGCATACATCATGCCTGAACCCGCTGCGCCAATCCATGGTCACGGTCAGGTGGTTTTTGTGGATGTGGGTCAGGGCGATTGTATCTTTATACAAACTCCAAACGGCACTACCCTTTTGGTTGACGGCGGCGAATACGATTCCTTTCAAGCCGAGCTTAAGCCGTTTCTTAAAAGTCGCGGCATTGAAAAAATTGATTATGCCCTTGCAAGCCACTATCACAGTGATCATATGGGCGGAATATACGAGCTTTTGGAGGCTGGCATGGCAAATAATTTGATAATTCCCGATTATGAGCCTCAGAATTCGGCAAAGAAAAAGCTTTTAAGGGTTAGCAAAAATACAAGTACTCAAACTTCACAGATTTCCGCCGGTGACAGAATTGACATTGGTGACGAGGCTGTGAATATATCAGTTTTACATCCTGAAACGGGCGGTTTTTCAAGGGATAACGAAAACAGTAATTCACTTGTTTTAAAGCTTTCATATTATGGCGAGGATTTTCTGCTGACGGGCGACCTTGAGGTGGATGCCGAAAAAGCTCTTGTAAAAACATATGACCTTGAAGCCGATGTTTTAAAGGTGGGTCATCACGGCTCATCTTCCTCTACTTCTCAAAATTTTCTTGATGAAGTAAATCCAACCTATGCTGTCATTCAATGCGGCGAGGAAAACAGTTACGGGCATCCGCACTATGAGACCCTTGACCGGCTTGATGATAATGATGCAAGTGTTTACCGTACAGATACCGATGGTGATATAAGCTTTTTTATTGATGAAAGCGGAATAAAGGAAATAAAAATCGAAAAGAATTATTAAGGGGTGAGCAGTTGTGGAGATAAGAGACCTTGACAAACAGATAAAGTCAGGTGAAATCGGAAGATTGTACTTCTTTTATGGCGAAGAACAGTTTCTTCTTGAAAACAAGATAAAATCCATCAAAACGCATCTGCTTGATGCGGATTTTGCTGACCTTAACTTTATCATGCTTGACGACAAAAAGCTGTCGGTACAAAGCCTTTCTGACGAGCTTATGTCTGTACCTGTAATGTCCGAAAAAAAGATAATTGTTGTAAAAAATTCAGGAGTATTCAACAACTCAAAGCTTGGCGATTACAAAACTGTTTGTGAGCTTGTAGCAGACATTCCTGACTACCTTTGTGTTATATTTACCGAAAAGGAATTTGACAAAAAGAAGGAAAAAAATCTTGACCCCATAAAAAAATACGGCGATATTGTGAAGTTTGAGCCACTTTCGCCCGTACAGCTTGAACGATGGATTGACAAGATGTTTACAGACAGGGGAAAAAGCATTCTGCCCCGTGATGCAGGGACAATAATCCGTCTTTGCGGTCAGGGCATGGCAGCACTTTTCAATGAGGTCAACAAGGTTTTAAGCTATGTAGGAGAACGGCAAAAGGTTACCGAAGAGGATATTTTAGCTGTTGTTTCAAAATCAACCGAGACCCGTATTTTTGATGTAATTGACAGTATTGCATCGGGCAAATCCCGAGGAGTTTTTGACGAGCTTGGCGAGCTTCGTGCCTCGGGCGAGGACCCCTCAAAGGTGCTAACCCTGCTCGCTGCAAGGATTGCGGATATTTTAATGGTAAAGCAGCTTGCAATGGATAATCTGACATCGGGTAAAATTGCAGCATATTTCGAGCCGAAAAGACCCTCATTTGTAATTGACAAGCTTATTGAACAGTCACGAAAATTTAGTGAGGAATACCTTGCAAAAATGACCCTGCTTGGTCCATATTATACCGCCGAGGTACGTTCGGGCAGGCTTGACAAGTGGGTGGCACTTGAGATGTATGCCTCAAAACTTTTAAAAAGAGGGTGAAAATTGCTCACACCGCAAAAAGAAAAGAGTATTTTATAAAAAGATGTAGGGGAGGGTCTCTGTGCCCTCCCGAATTTTGATTAAAGCCCCAACCATTGGTTGGGGCTTTAATCAATATGTTTGGCGACAATCTAAATAGTCAAATTATAAAAAGGACTATTTATAGACTATATTGTATCATATATAGCCTATTCTGTCAATATTTATAGGCTATAATTAGTCTATAAAAACAAAAGAGGTGTAAAAAAATGGATACATATACAACTGTAAAGAACAGACTGTTGTTTTTGTGCGAGGAAAGAAAAATTACAATTAACAGACTTGCAACCGAGTCGGGGGTTGCGCCCTCGACTATTAAAAATATTTTATACGGAAAAAGTCAAAACCCCGGAATCGTGACGTTAAAAATGCTTTGTGACGGCTTGGGCATATCTTTAACGGAATTTTTTGATACGGTAGAATTTAAAAATCTTGAACAGGAAATAAAATAGACTTTTGTCAGGGGATAGGAAAAATTGATTTGGAACGAATAAATGCCACCCGAAGGCGTACTTTTTGTACTCCGAGAGGTGGCATTTGTTTGTAGCAAAAGGCTCATTTGCCTTTTGCGATCCAGGCAATTTTTACATCCCCTATTTAATTATCTCTTCGATATCTTCTCTAAACTTAACCGCAATTGCTTCTGCCTCTTCCTTGTCCTTGCCCCGAAGCATACAGTAAAGCTTAATTTTTGGTTCTGTACCCGAGGGACGCACAATAAAGTTGTTGTTGTCCTCAAGTTCAAGGTAGATTACGTCCGACTTGGGAAGTAGAATTTCTTCAACATTACCCGTCAGACAGTCAGTACGGGTTGATGTCTTGTAATCCCTTACTGCAAGCACCTTTTTGCCGCCAAATTCTTTAGGCGGATTGGTGTGAAGACCTTCCATAATATTTTTCATCTTTTCAGCACCCTCGATGCCTTCAAAGTTGGCTGAAACAACAAATTCGTTGTAAAAACCGTATTTTTTATAGACATTCTGAAGCTGGTCATAAAGGCTGAGTCCCTTTTCACGGTAGAAAAGTGCCATTTCAGCAATAAGCATACTTGCAACAACGGCATCCTTGTCACGGGCATATGTGCCTGCAAGATAGCCATAGCTTTCCTCAAAGCCAAAGAGGTATGTGCCCTTTCCTGACGCCTCTGCTTCCTTTATCTTTTCGCCGATAAACTTGAAGCCGGTAAGAACATCCATCATTTCTACACCGTAAAATGCACAGATTTCCTTGACAATATTGGTGGTAACTATTGATTTTACCACAAATCCGTCATCAGGAAGTGTTCCGAGTGCCTTTTTGCCCTCAAGAATATATTCGGTCAGCAAAAGTCCCGTCTGGTTGCCTGTAAGGCTGATATATTCACCGTCCTCGCCCTTTATCATAATTCCGCAGCGGTCAGCATCAGGGTCAGTACCGATAATCAAATCAGCATTATGCTTTTTAGCATATTTTTCTGCAATTTCAAAGCTCTTTTTATATTCAGGATTGGGAAATTCAACCGTGGGGAAGTTGCCGTCGGGCAACTCTTGCTCCTTTACCACAACCACGTTGTCAAAGCCTACACGCTTAAAGATTTTTGTAACAGGCTTGAGACCCGAGCCGTGGAAGGGCGTGTAAATGAAGGTCATATCCTTGCCCGATTTTTTGATAAGGTCGGGGTTGGCACACTGCTTCTCCACCTCGTCAAGGTATTTTTCCTCAACATCATCACCCATAATTTCAATCATTCCGGACTTAACACCCTCGTCAAAGTCAATCAGCTTTGCACCGCCGAACATAGGTGTTTTTTCAATTTCCTCAAGGACAATTGCCGCAATGTCAGGTCCGATCTGGGCACCGTCCCTGCCGTAAACCTTGTAACCGTTGTATTTTGCAGGGTTGTGGCTTGCAGTAACAGCAATGCCTGCGTCTGCATTTTTAAAACGTACCGAGAACGAAAGCTCGGGCACGGGCTTAAGCTCGCTGAAAATAAGAGCTTTTATTCCGTTTGCGGCTAAAACTCTTGCTGCAGTTTTTGCAAACTCGTCAGATTTGATACGGCTGTCGTATGCAATTGTAACCTTTAAATCCTGCTTTTCGGGGTTGCTCTTTTTAAGCTGATTTGCAAGACCCTGGGTTGCACGGGCAACCACATATGAGTTTATGCGGTTAAGACCGATGCCAATAACGCCGCGAATTCCGGCAGTGCCGAATTCAAGGGATTTGTAGAACCGATCTTTGATTTCGTTATCGTCGCCGGCAATTTCCAAAAGCTCGGCCTTTTCGTCGGGGTTAACATTTTCAAGCCAGAAATTATATTCTTCAATATAAGTCATTTGCCTCTTCCTTTCTGCCAAAAAATTCTTTAACCTTATTATAGTATATTTTTATTCAAATTTCAATATTTTTAATTAAAATCATTGATATTTAATTCAAAGTTTGATATGATATATTTATCAAATTTAAAAGAAATTAAGGAGAATTTATATTATGCTGGCAATTGGTGCTGACCACGGTGGAATAAACCTGAAAGAGATAATTAAAAACTATCTTGGCGAAAGAGGCCTTGAAGTAAAGGATTTTGGAACATTTGATTCGTCCTCCTGCGACTATCCCGATATTGCCGAAAAGGTTTGCGGTGCTGTTTCTTCAGGCGAATGTGAAAGAGGAATTCTTGTCTGCGGTACAGGAATCGGTATGAGCATTGCTGCAAACAAGGTGTCGGGTATCCGTGCGGCACACGTTACCGATACCTACAGTGCAAGGATGGCACGCGAGCATAACAACGCACATATAATCTGCCTTGGCGAGAGAATAACAGGCTGCGATCTTGCTGTTGAGATTGTAAAGGCATACCTTGATGCAGAATTTTTGGGCGGCAGACATCAAACAAGGGTTGACAAAATTATGGCTCTTGAGGCGTAACTTGCAACGATATATAAAACATTGTAGGGGCGAACTGTGTTCGCCCGTGATTTGCAAAGAAGAATAATAACAAGGAGGAAAACAATGTCAAAGGTAAGACGTGTTAAAATAGGCGATTTATACATTGGTGACGGCGAGAAAATTGCTGTTCAGTCAATGACAACCGAATATACGGCAGATGTTTCAAAAACGGTTGCCCAAATCAAGGCACTTGAAAAAGCCGGCTGTGATATTGTCAGAGTTGCAATTCCTGACGAGGCTTCGGCACAGGCAATATATGACATAAAAAATCAAATAAATATTCCCCTTGTTGCGGATATTCACTTTGACTATCGTCTTGCTCTTATTGCAATGGAACGAGGGGTTGACAAAATCCGAATTAACCCGGGCAATATCGGTGGCGAGCTTAATGCAAAGCAGGTCGCAGAGGAGGCAAAGCGTCGAAATATTCCAATTCGTATAGGGCTAAACGGCGGCTCCCTCGATAAAAAACTTCTTGAAAAGTATGGCTCTATAGCCCCTGAAGCCATGGTTGAAAGTGCAATGGAGCATATCAGAATTTTAGAAAAGTACGGCTTTTATGACACGGTAGTTTCAATCAAGTCATCAGATGTAAAAAAGACTATTGCGGCATATCGCTTAGCACGTGAAACCTTTAATTATCCCTTGCATCTTGGCGTTACCGAGGCAGGAACATACGAGGGTGGAATTATAAAGTCATCAATCGGGATAGGCTCGCTTTTAGCTGACGGAATTGGCGAAACCATTCGCGTTTCACTGACCGACGACCCCGTGCGTGAGGTCAAAGCAGGCAGACAGATTTTAAAAAGTCTTGGTCTTTTAAAGGACTCAATCGAGGTTGTTTCCTGTCCCACTTGTGCAAGGTGCCGGATTGACCTTATTCCTATTGCAAAGGAGATTACAAGCCGCCTTGAAAATATGCGTGGAAATCTTAAAGTGGCTGTTATGGGCTGTGCGGTAAACGGCCCCGGCGAGGCAAAGGATGCGGATATTGGTATTGCAGGCGGCAAGGGAGAGGCTCTGCTTTTCAAAAAGGGCGAGATTGTGGGCAAAATTCCCGAAGACCGTATTATCGAAACACTTATGGACGAAATAGAAAAGATGAAGGGAACTGATTAAGCTTGGCAGGAATATTAGATGTTTTTGACAAGGTTACGGTTTTGGCACCTCTGGCAGAAATTCTTGAAAAAGCCGAGGTGCTTGACTTTGTTGTGGATGTCAAGGAGATGACGGTCAAGCTTCAGCTTGGCTCGGACACGCTTATTCCAAAGCCTGACCTTTATGAATTTTTGGACCGTTGCGAAAAAACCTACGGTCTTAAAGCTCTTGATGTAAAAATTAAATATAAAAACATACAGTTTTCGGACAAGTATTACCGTGACCTGCTTTTTTCTTTGTTCAGAAAAAACAGTATATGCAAGGCTTTTCTTATGGGTAGTTATGCAACACTAACTGATGGCGTTTTAAAAATTTCAAATGTGAAATGCGGCAGGGAAATCCTTGAAAAAAACAACTGTGCAGGCACCCTTAAGGATATTGCAAGCTTTGAGCTTGATATGCCCATCACGGTTGAACTTGACGCTGAAACCCTTGATCTTGAGGAATATAACCGCAAAAAGACCGAGCGTCAAGAGGCAATCGACAAACGTGCGGCGGCGGTTTACACTCCGCCTATCACCGAAAAGGAGGAGCCGAAGCCTCAGGAAACCGAGCTTCCAAGCGAGGGTACAGTTTTTGGCAAGCCCATCACCGAGGATATTATTCCTATGCTTGATGTAAGGTCGGGTATGGGCATCTGTGCAGTTAAGGGCGAAATCTTAGACGCTGAAATCCGTGAAATCAACAAGGATGGCAAGCTGATGTATATTGCCGTCAACTTTGATTTGGGGGACGATACATGGGCATTCACCTGCGAAATATTTGGCAAGGCAGATGTTGTTAAAAAGGTTGTTCCTGCAATAAAGACAGGTAACATTGTGTCGGTAAGGGGTACATATGACTATGACGACCGTGCCAGATGCGAGAAGATGAAGGTTATGTCGGTTGAACTTCACAAAAAGCCTGTTCCCAGGATGGATATGGCAGAAGAAAAGCGTGTGGAGCTTCATCTGCATACCAAAATGAGTGCCAAGGACGCAATTTCTTCTGCAACAGATTTGATAAACCGTGCGGCTGCCTGGGGTCACAAGGCAATTGCCATTACCGACCACGGCGTTGCTCAGGCCTTCCCTGAAAGCTTTGGAGCACTTTCAAAGCTGCGTAAGGCGGGCAAGGAGTTTAAGCTTCTTTACGGAACAGAAGGGTATTTTGTAAACGATTTGCCGATTGGTCTCGACAGCGTTCCCAAAAGCTACAAAGACGAAATTTACATAGTGTTTGATATTGAAACAACTGGTCTTAGCCCCGAAACAGAGGAAATCTGTGAAATCGGTGCAGTAAAGGTTATGAACGGTGAGATTGTAAACACCTTTTCAAAGTTTGTTAATCCTAACCGACCAATACCACCAAACATAACTCAGCTTACGGGGATTACGGATGAGATGGTTAAGGATGCACCGACCATTGATGTAATTTTACCTGAATTTCTTGACTTTTGCGGCGAGAAGAATTTTGTAAAAAACATTCTTGTTGCTCATAATGCCAGATTTGACACAAGCTTTATAAAAGCGGCGGCAGCACGACTTGATTTAAGCATTGACCAGTATCCCGTTCTTGATACGGTGGCACTTTCAAAAGAGGTTTTCCCAAACGAGCAGAAGCACAATCTTGAGGTGGTTTGCAATCGGTGCGGCGTGTCCCTTGAAAACCATCACCGTGCCCTTGATGATGCAACTGCAACGGCAGAGGCATTAATAAAAATGATGCAGTTAAAGGAAGAAAAGACCGACCCTGTTCCCGCTGAATGGTCGGTTGACAAAAACCCCGAGCTGCTTAAAAGTCCGTATAATCACATTATTCTTCTTGCCAAAAACAAAACAGGGCTTAAGAATATGTATACATTGATTTCAAAGTCCAATATGGACTATTATTATAAAAAGCCACGAATCCCCAAAAGCATTCTTGCCAAATACCGTGACGGTCTTGTTATCGGTAGTGCCTGTGAAGCAGGCGAGCTGTTTATGGCGGTGCGTCAAGGCAAGTCTGATGACGAGCTTATGAAGATTGCGGCATTTTATGATTACCTTGAAATTCAGCCAATCGGCAACAATGAATTTTTGCTTCGCAGCGGCGAGGTCGAAAGCCGTGAGCAGCTGATGGACTTTAACCGTAAAATTGTTGAGCTTGGCGAAAGAATGGGTAAGTTAGTTGTGGCTACCTGCGACGTTCATTTTATGGATCCCAAGGACGAGCTTTACCGCCGTGTTCTTCAGGGAGCACAAGGCTATGGTGATGCGGATATGCAGGCACCTCTTTATTTCCGTACCACAGACGAAATGCTTGAAGAATTTTCGTACTTAGGCAACAGAAAAGCATATGAGGTAGTTGTGACTAACCCAAATAAGATTGCAGATATGATAGAGGATATCGAGCCTCTTCGCGGCGGCTCATATCCCCCGTCAATTGAGAACTGTGAACAGGACTTGTCGGATATGTGCCACGAAAAGGCTTATCGTGAGTATGGCGAAAATCTGCCAAAGATTGTTCAGGAGCGTATGGACCGTGAGCTTGGCTGTATTTTGGGATACGGTTATGCGGTTATGTATATGATAGCACACAAGCTGGTTAAAAAGTCCAACGAGGCAGGGTATCTGGTTGGCTCGCGTGGTTCGGTAGGTTCAAGCTTTGCGGCTTACCTTGCGGGGATTACCGAGGTAAATGCCCTTTGTCCGCACTATATCTGTCCCGAATGTAAAGAGGCAGAGTTTTTTGAAAATGGTGAATATAATATAGGAATAGATATGCCAGACAAAAACTGTCCCAAATGCGGAGCAAAAATGAAAAAGGATGGCTTTAATATTCCTTTTGAAACCTTCCTTGGCTTTAAGGGTGACAAGGTTCCTGATATCGACCTTAACTTCTCGGGTGAATATCAGGCAACAGCTCACAAATACGTAGGCGAGCTGTTTGGTGATGCCTTTGTGTTTAAGGCGGGTACAATCGGTACTATTGCTGACAAAACCGCAATTGGTTTTTACGGCAGAAAGTATTATGAAAACAAGGGTGTAACCCCCACACAGGCAGAGCTGAAACGTGTTTCAAAGGGTCTGGTTGATGTAAAAAATACCACAGGTCAGCACCCCGGCGGAATCATTGTTTGCCCCAAGACAATGGATATTCACGAATTCTGTCCCGTTCAGCACCCTGCCGAGAAGAAGGATTCGGGGATTATAACCACCCACTTCGACTTTCACTCAATCCACGACAATCTGCTGAAGCTGGATATTCTCGGTCACGATGACCCGTCAACAATCCGTATGCTTGAAACGCTGACGGGGATTGACGCAACAAAAATCCCCCTTGACGACCCAAAGACAATGAGCATCTTCTCAAGCACCGATGCCATTGGTGTAACTCCCGAACAGATACATTCAAAGGTGGGTACATTTGGCGTCCCCGAGTTTGGTACTTCATTTACACGGCAAATGCTGCTTGACACATTGCCGACTACATTTTATGAGCTGGTTCTTATTGCAGGTCTTTCTCACGGTACAGATGTGTGGCTGGGCAACGCACAGGAGCTTATAAAGGCGGGCACGGCGACACTTTCTGAGGTTATTGGTGTTCGTGACGATATTATGACCTACCTTATAAATAAGGGCTTAGAGCCTGGAATGGCGTTTAAGATAATGGAATTTGTCCGTAAGGGCAGAGCGGCAAAGGAAGGTATGCCCGAGGAATTTGAAACACCTATGCGTGAGAATAATGTTCCTGACTGGTACATCGAGTCCTGTAAAAAGATTAAGTATATGTTCCCCAAGGCACACGCTGCGGCTTATGTAATGATGGCGTTTCGTGTGGCATATTTCAAGGTGCATCATCCAATTGAATTTTATATTGCGTATTATACTGTCCGTGCCGATTTGTTTGATGCGGCGATTATGGCACAGGGTGACGAGGTTTTGTCCAACGAGATGCGTCGGCTTGAACAGAAGCAAAACGACTGGTCCGCAACCGAAAAGTCGGTTTATACCATATGCGAGCTTTGCCACGAGATGTATCAAAGGGGAATTGAATTCTTGCCTGCTGACCTTTATGAATCAGATGCCTTTAAATTTAAGCTGGTTGACGGCAAAATACGTCTGCCCCTTAATGCATTTCAGGGCGTGGGTGATTCGGCGGCACAGAACATTCAGGATGCTCGAAAGGACGGCGAATTTATGTCGATTGACGACCTTAAAACCCGTGCAAGACTAACCAAAACCGTAATCGAAACTTTGAGAGAAAACGGATGTCTTAAGGGTCTGCCCGAAACAAGCCAGATTTCACTGTTTGACGGATTTTGATTACTCACATGCCATTGATGTCCGTCGTTGAGGGTCACGGGTCGTCGGATGAATCCCCTCGCCACCGCAAGCGGCGGCCCTCTCCCCTTTAGACAAGGGGCGCTGTGCCGACCCCTACAAGATGTTTACCAATGATATACATTGTCTGATTAACGTGAAAGGAAGATGTTTATGAACAAAAAACCAACCGTTGCAATCATGTACGACTTTGACAAAACCCTTTGCAACAACGATATGCAAAATTACAGCTTTATACCAAGCCTGGGCATTTCAACCGACGATTTCTGGGGCGAAGTGAATGAGTTTGCCAAGACTAACCAAATGGATGGTTTGCTTTGTTATATGTATATGATGATTAAAAAGGCAAACAGCCGTGATATTCCTATTCGTCGCGAGGACTTTGTTCGCCTGGGCGAAAAAATAGAGTATTTTGCAGGTGTCGAGGAATGGTTTGACCGCATAAATAAATATGGCAATGAAAAGGGCGTTGAAATTCAGCATTATGTAATTTCCTCGGGACTTCAGGAGATAATTGAAGGCTCGGCAATTTATAAAAATTTTAAAAAGACCTTTGCCTGCGAATTTCTGTACGACATCAACGGCGTTGCGGTATGGCCCAAAAACGTAGTCAATTTTACCACCAAGACCCAGTTTTTGTTCCGCATCAACAAGGGCGAGCTTGATATTTCCGAGGACAAACGGCTCAATACCTATACTCCAATGGAGGAAAGACCAATCCCATTCAGAAATATGATTTACATAGGTGACGGAATGACAGATGTGCCTTGTATGAAGCTTGTCAAGGTAAACGGCGGCCAGTCGATTGCAGTATTCCGCCGCCGCAACAAAAAGACAGCGGCAAAGCTGCTGTCTGAGGACAGGGTAAACTTTATTACCGAGGCAAACTATACCGAGGGTCGTGAGCTTGACACAATAGTAAAAACAATAATTGACAAAATGGCGGTTGTTGACCGTCTTTGCGAGCTTAATACAAAGCACAAAAAGTCAATTCAGAAGCAAAGCGAATAAATGAGTATTGAAAAGAAGCACATACTTTCATTTATATAAAAAGTATATACATACAAAAAAGGGGCTGTTTTTTAAAACAGTCCCTTTTTAAAAACCAACAACAGATTTATTATATCATATATAAGGTTTGTTTGTAAAGAAAAACTTAGGCAAACGCTACATTTTCTGCCTTTTATACAAATTAAGGATATGCAATTTTAAAAATTTGTCAATTGAAATTGAGGAAAAAATGTGGTATTCTTTAATCAGAGAAAGGAAGGTACAATCCAATGAAACATTAAGAAGTCCGACTTAATCGTGAAGATGTCCGGCAAAATAAAACCGATACTGAAAAATTCCGGGGAGTGTAAAATTGATATAGATGCTGCATAAAGGCAGCGAAAGAAAGACCGGGTCTTCAAAAAAAGTCGAAAAAATTCGCTTTTTGTAAACACACATCTAAACCAAAGGGAGTTTTCCCAAGTAAAACAATGAACTTTAAAGATTAAAGGTGTTACAAAAGGTAGACAAGGAAAGAGAGGTTAACCATAAGATGTTAGATATCAAGAGTGAACAGAAGTGACCCTTGGTTGCAAAGGATAAGCAATCAAGGGTCATTTCTTTTTTTGTTCTTTGACCTTCAGGTTAATCTGCAATTTGCGTCTTTTCCTTTACTTTTTACAAAGTATGTGGTATACTTGTTCTAAGCGTAATTTTAAGGAAGTGATTTCTTGAAAGAAAATTCATCTGCCAAAGCCGTTAAAACAATCGGTTTTATGGCGGTTATAATACTTTGTGCAAAATTTTTGGGACTTTTGCGTGAGGTTATGATTGCAAGTGTCTATGGTCAGGGTTATGCCTCGGACGTTTTAAACACTTCAACACAAATACCCCTTTTGTTTTTTGATATGACTTTGGGGGTTGCGATACTTTCTACATTTGTTCCTACATTTAACAAGCTGCTTGAAAAAGAGGGAAAAAGCCGTGCAATGGAATTTGCCAACACCTTTATGACAACGGTTGTGGCATTGGCGGCGATTTTTTCGGCACTTGGTATGATTTTTGCACAGCCTTTGGTAAGGCTTATGGTTCCCGGCTATGATGCCGCAAAAATTGCCGAAACGGTAGGGCTTTTGAGGATTTTGTTCCCATCAATCCTGTTTACTGCGGCGGCATATACCTCGGTGGGGATACTTCAATCCTTTGGCGAATTTAACATTCCGTCCCTTATCAGCGTGGTGTCAAACCTGATTATGATTTTGTACCTTGCTGTGTTTGGCAACAAATTTGGCCTTACGGGCGTTGTGATTTCAATGGTAATCGCCTGGGGAGCACAACTGATTGTTCAGCTTCCGCACCTTTTTAAATTCGGGTTCAGGTTTAAGCCAAGCCTTAATTTTGGTGACGAGGGTCTTCGTGAGGCGGCACGTCTTGCTGTGCCTGTATTGATAAGCTCGTGGGTTCAGCCCCTTTGCGTGGTAATCAATATGGCATTTGGTTCGGCTCTTGGCGACGGTGCGGTTTCGGGTCTTAACTGGGCAAACAAGCTTTACATAATTATGGTTGGCGTGTTTGCTTATGCAGTGACAAACTTTATTTTCCCAAGGCTCTCTCGATTGAATGCAAGTGACGACAGTACGTCATTTGCGGATACAACCCGAATTTCAATTGGTTGGACAGTATGCATAATAGGCTTTATTTCGGCAATGTTCATTGCCCTTGGAAGTCCCGTTGTAAAGCTGGTTTTTGAACGTGGCGAGTTTACTGCAGAGGACACAGTCCTTACCGCAACGGCACTAAAGGCTTATTCGGTGGGTATGATTGGCTATGCAATCTGCGAAATTCTTAACAAAAGCTTTTACGCCATTCAGGACGGCAAAACGCCTATGCTGACCTCGATAATAGGGGTTTCGGCAAACCTCGTTTTTGCCTTTGTATTTATAAGCCTTTTGAAAATGGGCATTGGCGGACTTGCTCTTGCAAGCGGCTTAAGCTCAATTGTTATGGCGGCGGTTTTGATAATTATGATGAACAAACAAAGGGCAAAAACCTTTGATAAATACTTTTTGCTGAACCTTTTAAAAACAGTTGCAGCATCCACGGCGTCGGGCATTGCGGCAAGTCTTGTATATAAATGGCTTGGAAGCCCCTCGGGCGGTGCGGTAAGAACATTTTTTGACCTGTTGGTTTGCGGCATAGCGGCACTTTGCTGTTACATTGCTTTGCAGCTTGTATTAAAAACCGACGAAGCAAAACAAATACGAACAAGAAAGGAGCGGTGACGGATATGGGAAGTAACGGATATTTTTTGACAATCTGGCTTTTTTTCTGGAACCGTTTTATAAAAAACAGTTGCATTTACAAAGTGCTTTGCGGCATTTATGGCTTTTTGTCGGCAAAGTGGCGGCAAAGCCGTATTACAAACCTGTTCAGGCGTACATTTCTAAACGATGGATTTGTGGAAAAAAGTATTGCGGGCAAGCTTTTGTTTTTGCCTTTTGGGGTAATTGAATGGATACAGAAAAAGACGGGTGAAAAGCTGACTCGTCAAAAGGAAAAAAGCTATATTATAAGAAGCTGCAAGTATTTCCTGCACAACATTCTGGCACTTAACCTGAGGTTTATAGGAATTCTGATTTCCTCAGCAGCAATTTCAAGCCTTGTTGTTTCCCTTATACGTGGCGGTGGAATAAAGCTTGAACTGATTGCACTTGTTTTTGGTCTTTTCCTTGTTCCATTTGAACTGAATTTTACCGAATATTTTAAAAATTCCTGGTTTGTGGGACTGGTTGAACGTGTGTTTGACACTAAATTCTCATTTGATTTTTACTATGTAACCAAATGCGGCGGAACAAAAAGCAATGTTTGTGCTGTGGTTTCGGGCGTGCTTGCGGGCATTGTATCAGGCTTTTTATCACCTGTTTACGGGATACTCTTCCTTGGTGGAGTTTGGTTCTTCTTTATGGTGCTTTACAAGGTGGAGTTTGGGGTATTTATAACGGTTTTCCTTGCCCCAATCCTGCCCACAATGGCAGATGTAGGTCTTTCGCTTTTGTGCCTTTTCTCACTTCTGATTAAGGCCCTTACCACTAAAAAGTTCAAGTTTAAAACTGATGGAATGGCATTTATGGTGCTTGCCCTGCTTCTTATCTATTTTGTGGCAAGCCTGACCTCGTTTGTACCCGTAAAGGGTCTTCAGATATGGGCGGTATATTTTGCGTTTATGGTGTTCTACTTCGTGATTGTCAATACCGTAAAGTCCCAAAAACAGCTTTTTGATTTACTTACGGTATTCTGTATTTCGGGACTTTGTGTCTGCGTTTACGGAATTTTGCAATATATCTTTGGTTGGAATGTTACTCAGGCGTGGATGGACGAGGAGATGTTTGAGGATATTAAAATGCGTATCTATTCCACCCTTGAAAATCCCAATGTGCTGGGCGAATATATTCTCCTCACTTTGCCTGTTACCATTGCCCTTATGTGGAAGAAAAAGGGCGTGCTTGCAAAGCTTTTCTACGGTGCAGCGGCAGGTGTGATGGGTCTTGCGTTGATTCTTACATTCTCCCGTGGTTGTTGGATTGGGATTATGGCAGCGGCGGCGGTTTTTGTAACCTTTGCTGCAGGAAAGCTGTGGGGGCTTGCCCTTATTGCCTTGCCGATTATACCTATGATTTTGCCCGAAAGCATAATCAACCGTTTTACAAGCATCGGGGATATGAAGGATTCGTCAACCTCATACCGTGTATATATATGGATGGGAACACTGCTTATGCTCAAGGACTTCTGGCTGTCGGGAATAGGTCCCGGAACCGAAGCCTTTACTCAGGTTTACCCGTTTTATTCATACAGTATGATTGTTGCTCCACATTCACACAATTTGTTTTTGCAGATAATGGTTGAGTCGGGGATTTTGGGGATTTTATCGTTCCTTATTCTTGCAGTAATCTTTATAAGAAGGCTTGCGGCGGCATATCAGATTCAGGGCAAGTTTGGCGAGATTTCGGTTGCCTCGGTTGCAATCGGTGCAGCTGTTTTAGGCTTTATGGTTCAGGGCCTTTTTGACAACTGTTTTTACAATTATCGTGTATTTATGATATTCTGGACAGTACTTGCCTTTGGCTCGGCGGCTGCCGATGTTGCAAAACAGGAAAAACAATTGATGGAGGTGGCATCAGGTGATTAAGGTTCTTCAGGTGTCCTCGGACACAAATATAGGCGGAGCAGGCAAGTGTATTCTTACCTACCTAAAACACTTTGACAAAACAAAGATTGATACTGCGGTTGTTCTGCCCAAAAACAGTCTTTTGAAAAAGGAGGTTGAGGCACAGGGCATAAAGGTCTTTGAAATTGATGCAATGGCGGACAAGTCCCTTGATTTCAAGGCGGTTAAAAAGCTGCTTTCGGTATTTAAGAAATTTAAACCCGATGTTGTCCATACCCACGCAAGTATGTCGGCAAGGCTTGCGGCACGGCTTTACGGGGCAAAAATAGTTTACACCCGTCACAGCGTGTTTCCGCCCAATCCAAAGCTGACACACGGTCTTGGCAAGCTGATTTGCGGAAGTGTAAACAACCTGACAGCCGACCAAATTATTGCTGTTGCCGAGGCGGCAAAGCAGAATATATGCGACATTGGTGTATCAAGCAAAAAGATTGATGTTATTTTAAACGGGGTCGAGCCTTTGAAAAAGTATTCACCTGAGGAGATTGCAAAAATCAAGCAGGAATACGGCGTTCCTGACGGCTTTAAATGTGCGGCGATTGTAGCACGGCTTAACGAGGTAAAGGGTCACAAATACTTTGTGGAGGCGGCAGGCCTTTTAAAGGAAATGGGTGTCAAGGCAAAGCTTCTTATTGCCGGCACAGGTGATATGGAGGAGAAAATCCGCAAGCAGATTAAAGAAAGCGGCCTCGAGGAAGATGTGATTATGCTTGGCTTTCTTACTGATGTCGAGCCGCTTATGAACATAATTGATGTTCAGGTAAACTGTTCTTTCGGGACCGAGGCGACAAGCCTTTCGCTGCTTGAAGGTATGAGTCTTGGCAAGCCTGCGGTTGTGTCGGATTTTGGCGGCAATCCCGGTGTTATTAAATCGGGCAAAAACGGTTTTGTAGTGCCTACCCATGATTCCCGTGCGGTTGCTGAAAGGCTTAAAGAGCTTTTTGAAAACGAGGCTCTTTACAATGAAATGTGTGAAAACAGCAGGGATATTTTCAGCAGAACCTTTACTGCAAAGAAGTATGCCGAGAACATAGACAATATCTACACAAGGGTTGGAGGTAAAAACAATGGATAAACCAAAATTCAATTTACTTGACGGAATAATTCTTCTGCTTATTGTGGCAATAGCTGCGGCAGGAATTTTTCTGCTTGCAGGTCGTGACGACGGCAAAGGGGCAGTTGATACACAAAACACTACAGCAGTATTCAGTGTCCAGTTTACAAAGGTTGACGCAAGCGTTTATGACAAGTTTAAAGCGGCTATGGAAAGCGGCGAAAGTGTTTGGGTTGGCATAAAGGAGCGATTTGAGGGCAAAATTGAAGGCGTAGAGTGTGGTCCATCAACAAAGCTTACCACCAACTTCTACAGCGGCAAGGCTTATCTTGCCGAAGACCCCACCACATACGACGTTACAGTAACCATCAATACGGCGGCTGTTGAAACCGATTCAGCCATTTCGGCATCGGGTACAGCAATCCGTGTAGGCGAGGAGACCTCGGTTCGGGGCAAAGGCTTTGCAGGATTTGGATTTGTAACTGATTTAAAAACTGTTTCACAAAGCGAGCAGCAGTAAGGAAGGGGGATGTTTGATATGATAAACAAAGAGGGTAAGCTGTTTGGAAAAATCAGCATAATTGATATATTTGTTGTTCTTGCAATTGCAGTTTTGGCACTTGGTGTATATTCAAGATTTTTCACAGGCAACGAAAAGGTTGAAACCGCTTCAAGCCGAATTGAATATACAATGAAGATAAAGGAAGTCCGTATGGGTACGGTAAATGCACTTGCAGACTTCAAAGGCCCCATTACAAGTGATACCACCAAGGAATATATGGGTGACATTGTTGATGTAACATATACCAAAGCCATAAAGGGTGTCGAGCTTGAAAACGGACAGATGAAACAGTCCGAAGTCCCCGAAAGATATGATGTAACCATAACCGTTCAGGTTGACGGAAGCATAAACCAGTCCGGCTACTACACAGCGACCAATCAGGCACTTACTGCAGGCTCAAACCACGTATTTAATTCCAAGGCTGCAAAGACTACAGGAACAATTATGGACGTATATGAATTAAAATAAAAATTGTGAAATTTGTAGTAGGGGCGGATTTTGTATCCGCCCCTACTATGCTTAGGAGAACAGCTATGTTTAAACGATTTTCTTCATACTATAAACCATATATTTGGATAATAATTCTTGACCTTTTTTGCGCTGCCCTTTCAAGCGTGTGCGAGCTCGTTTTTCCGCTTATAGTGCGAAGCATAACAAATTCGGCAAGCGGAATAGGTGCGCCGCTTGTTATTGATACGGTTTTGCGGCTTGGTGGCATATATCTGTTTTTAAGAATTGTTGATACCTTTGCAAATTATTTTATGGCA
>JAZRJL010000039.1:0-7539 GCA_045645805.1 Clostridia bacterium
CAAAATATAATCCACACCTGATGATTGAAGCATTTTTGCACAAAGCAGGCCGCACATGCCGCCGCCAATAATCAACACATCCGTTTTTTTGTCACCTTTCAAGGCTGCAAACTCAGGTAACTTTATACCTTCCCACCAAACTGATTTATTCATCATATACCTCCGTACATATTTTAACCTTAGTATATGCATAATAAAAACAAAAAAACCGCTGCCAGGCGGTTTTTTGTTTTTACAATTTGGCTAATTCAAAACCCAAATCCAAAGCAATTTTTTCGTACCTTTCAAAGCTTTGACAAAGTGATTCTGTATTGTGGCTGTCACTTGTAAGGATTACTTTTCCGCCACCTTGACGTATATATTCAAGAATTTCATTTGACGGGTATGCCTCGGTACGATAACCCCTTGAAATCGCACCTGTATTAATTTCAAATACTGCAGGGGTTTTCAAAAGCTTGTCAACCGCTTTTTTCCATGCACTTACATATCTCGCATGTTCTGTATCAAAAAGACAGTTACCCTCGTTAAATTTTGTTACCAAATCAAAGTGCCCTATTATATGAGCCTTTGTCTTTTCATACACATTCCCTACATTTTCAAAATAATCCTCACAGAACCCGAAAAAGTCACCGTTATATGCAACATTTACCGTGTTGACAAAGTCCTCACGACTTGCATCCACCTCAAAATATACGCCATTCTTCTTGACAAAATGAACCGAACCGATTACCAAATCATATCCGTCGATAGATTCCTCAGAATAGTAATCCTGCTCAACACCGCAAATGATGTTGATTTTGTTATGGTATTTTTCAGCAAGTCTATGAATTTCATTTTTATAGTCTTCTATCTTGTCTTTCTTTATACAATAGCTGTCATCAAAATGGACATATGAATGACAGGTAAACCCCATCTTCTTTAAGCCTTTTTCAATTCCTGCCTGAACCATCTCTTCAGGTGAATTTTTTCCATCACAATAGGTTGTATGAATGTGATAATCACTTAAAATCATTTTGTCATCTTCTCCTGCTTGACCTTGTGGTCAATAACATTTCTTGAAGCAAGCTCCTTGTGGATATCTTCAAGGGATATACCATTCTGAAGCATAAGAACCATAACATGATAGCAAAGGTCTGCAATTTCATAAACAGTTTCAGCCTTATCGTTGTCCTTTGCGGCAATTATAACCTCGGTACATTCCTCACCAACCTTTTTAAGAATTTTGTCCAGACCCTTTTCAAAAAGGTATGTTGTGTACGAGCCTTCCTTCTTCTCCTCTTTTCTGCCTTTAAGCATTGTCATAAGGTCCTCAAGTGAAAATTCAAATTTCTCGTCACTTTGCCAGATTTCATTGTTAAAGCAGGACTCTGTACCTAAATGGCAGGCAGGACCTTCTTTTTCAACCACAACAACAAGAGCATCCTTGTCACAATCAGCAGTGATTGAAACAATGTGCTGATAGTTTCCGCTTGTTTCGCCTTTCAGCCAAAGTTCCTGTCTTGAACGGCTCCAGAAACAGGTTAAGCCTTTTTCCATTGAGATTTCAAGACTTTCACGATTCATATAAGCAAGGGTAAGTACCTTTTTGGTGATTGAATCAACCACTATTGCAGGTATCAAACCTTTTTCATCAAATTTAAGTTCTTCAATATTTATCATAATATATACACAGCCTTTCTGTTAATTTCAAATTCTTACGGAAATGTCATTTTTTGCAAGTTCCGCCTTGAGGTCACAAATTTTCACTTCGCCGAAATGGAATATGGATGCTGCAAGTCCCGCATCCACCAAAGGAAGCTCCTTAAACAGCTTTACAAAATCCATAGTTCCGCCTGCACCGCCCGATGCAATAACAGGAACAGATACTGCATTACATACAGCATCAAGCATTTCAAGGTCAAAGCCGTTTTTTACGCCATCGGTATCAATGCTGTTTAAAACAACCTCACCTGCACCGTTTTCGGTACATCGTTTTATCCATTCAACAGCCTCCATACCCGTATTTTCTCTGCCGCCTTTGGCAAAAACTCTGAAAACACCGTCAACACGTTTGACGTCGGCAGAAATCACAACGCATTGGTCGCCGTAACGTTTTGCCGCCTCGTAAATGAGATTGGGATTTTTGATTGCTCCCGAATTAACGCTTATCTTGTCAGCACCGCATTTGAGTACACGTTCAAAATCATCAAGGGTGTTAATTCCGCCGCCAACCGTAAGGGGTATAAAAATCGTGCTTGCCACTTCACGCAGAATATCAGTAAACAGCTTGCGTTGTTCAAAGGATGCCGTTATATCATAAAAAACAAGCTCGTCAGCACCGCTTTCTGAATAATATTTTGCAAGCTCCACAGGTGACGAAACATCGGATATGCCCTGAGAATTTACACCCTTTACCACTCTGCCGTCCCTTACATCAAGGCACGGAATAATTCGTTTTGTTATCATTTTGCCACCTCGATTGCCTCTTTTAAATCTATTGCACCTGTGTAATATGCCTTGCCGATGATTGCACCGTAAATATCCATCTTCCTCAATTTCCTGACGTTTTCCATATCCGAAACGCCGCCTGATGCAACAATCTGCATATCAAGTCTTTGCGAAAGCTCCTTGTAAAGTTCAAGATTTGTGCCCTGCATAGCACCGTCCTTTGATATATCGGTACAAATAAGAGTCTTTACACCGATTTTCTGCATTTCCTCGCAAAATTCAAAGCAACTGAACTCTGACTTTTCAAGCCAGCCCTTTATTGCCACAAATCCATCCTTTATGTCTGCCCCAACAGCAATCTTCTCACCGTATTTCTCAACAGCTTTGTACAAAAAGTCACGGTTTTCAACCGCTGCCGTGCCAAGGATAACCCTGTCAACACCTGCCTCAATATATCTGTCAACGGTTTCCATACTGCGGATGCCGCCGCCTATTTCAACAAACAAACCTGTTTCACTTGCAATCTGCTTTACAATTTCAAGATTGGGAGTCTCACCGCTTTTTGCACCTTCAAGGTCAACCATGTGGATATGCGTTGCACCCTTTTCTTCAAAATCACGTGCAATTTCAATGGGGTTTTCGCTGTAAATTGTCATCTTGTCATATTCGCCCCTAAGAAGCCGCACCGCCTTGCCTTCATACAAATCAATCGCAGGAAAAATTATCATTATCTCGCTGCCTCCATTTCACAAAATGCCCTTAAAATATTAAGTCCAACCTCGCCACTTTTTTCAGGATGGAACTGACAGCCGCATACGTTTTTGTCAGCAACCGCTGCTGTAAGCTCTGCACCATACTCTGCTGTGGCAATCACTGCATCATTGCAATTTGCACCGTAATACGAGTGAACAAAATATGCAAAGTCACCCTCCTTAATGTATTTGAAAATCGGATGCTTGCTTTCGCCGAAATGAAGTGCATTCCAACCAATATGTGGAATTTTTAAGTCCTTGGATATAACATCGGCAATTGGTCTTACCTCGCCTTTTATCAGTCCCAGTCCTTTATGCTCGCCATATTCAAAGCTTTTGTCAAAAAGCATCTGCATACCAAGGCAGATACCCATTATCGGCTTGCCCTTTGCCGCTTCATCAATCAAAACCTTATCAAGTCCTGTTGCCCGAAGTTTGTTTGCAGCGTCTTCAAACGCACCTACTCCGGGAAGGATGATTCGATCTGCTGACCTTAAAATGTCTTCGTCTCCGGTAACAACAACCTCAGCACCGATTGCCGAAAATGAGCTTTGAAGGGAGAAAAGGTTACCCACACCATAGTCCAGTATCGCAACCATTAAAGTACCCCTTTCGTTGAAGGAATTTCATCTTTAGCCATTTCATCAATAGCCGCCGCCTGACGTAGGCTGCGTGCAACCGATTTGAAGGCACCCTCAATTATATGATGGGTATTTACCCCTGCAAGCTGATTGATGTGAAGGGTACATTCGCAATTTCTTACAAAACCAAGCCAAAATTCCTCCACAAGCTCGGTATCAAAATCTCCCACCTTTGCCGAGGGCAGATTTAAATTGTAACCAAGATAGCTTCTGCCCGAAAAATCAACTGCAGAAAGGATAAGTGCTTCGTCCATAGGAAGAATTATATCCCCGTAACGGCAGATACCGCATTTGTTACCAAGTGCCTCTTTGAAAGCAAGACCAAGAGTGATACCAATATCCTCAACTGTGTGGTGATAATCAACACAGGTGTCCCCGTCACATTCAACCTTTAAATCAAATCTGCCGTGCTTTGCAAAAAGTGTCAGCATATGGTCCAAAAAGCCGCATCCGCTTTTTATTTCGCTTTGACCCTTGCCGTCAAGGTCAAGCTCAAGCTTTATTTTTGTTTCGGCTGTATTTCGCTCCTTTAAAACCTTTCTCATCTATAATTCCTCCTTTAAAATTTCTGCAATTGCCGCAAGAAATTTATCCATCTGTTCCTTTGTTCCAATCGTAATACGGTTATACTCCGCAATTCTCGCACCGCTAAAATGTCTTACAAGTATGCCGCGGCTGCGGAGCCCATTGTAAATTTTTTCACCCGAAATTTTGGGGTGCTTTGCAAAAATGAAGTTTGAGCCTGACATTGTTGTGACAAATCCCATATCATTCAAACAGGCAGTTGTATATTCGCGGTTTTCGCAAATTATTTGGCAGTTTGCTTTTGTATATTCCTCGTCCTGCATAACACCTATTCCTGCTGCCATTGTCATTTTGTTTATGTTGTAGGGATTTGTGGAATATTTGATTGTATTAAGGTCAGCAATAAGTTCCCTTGAGCCCACACCAAAGCCCAGTCTTGCACCTGCCATTGACCGTGATTTTGAAAATGTTTGTGTCACTAAAAGGTTATCATATTTCTTTATAAGTGAAACAGCACTCTCGTTTCCAAAATCCACATACGCCTCATCAACAACTACCACATTATCAGGGTTTACCTTTATTACATCTTCAATCTGGTCAAGTGTCAGATAAATTCCCGTGGGGGCATTGGGGTTTGCAATAAACACTGTGCTTTTGCAGTTTTTGTAGTCGTCAATATTTATCTCAAAGCTATCGGTAAGGGGTATTTCCTTATATGGTACATTGTTAAGCTGTGCAAAAACCTTGTAAAAGCCATAAGTTATGTCCGGAAAAACCGCTCCGTTTTCACAAAATGCCATAAATGCAAAGTTTAAAATCTCGTCAGAGCCGTTGGTTACCAAAACATTCTCATATTCCACACCAAGATTTTCAGCAATCATCTCGGTCAGCCTGCGACATTCGGGGTCAGGATAAAGCTGAAGGCTTTTTGCCGCTTCTTCTGCCATTTTCTGTGCCTTTTCAGAGGGCGGAAACGGCAATTCGTTTGTATTCAGTTTAATCAAATTTTCTATCCTCGGCTGTTCACCGGGGGTATACGGTTCAAGATTCTTTAGTCTTGAACTGAAAAATCTGCTCATATATATTACTCCTGTCATCCGCATATACTGCGGCAAAAATTAATCTTCAAATCTGATTGTTGCACTTTTTGCGTGGGCAGTAAGACCCTCTTTTTTTGCAAAACGGTCAATATCATACGCAACTCTCTTAAGTGCATCCCGTGTATAGTAGGTATACTGGGTCTTTTTGACAAAATCATCAACCGAAAGCGGACTTGAGAACTTTGCCGTTCCCCCTGTGGGAAGAGTGTGGTTTGCTCCTGAAAGGTAGTCACCAAGTGCTTCGGGGCAGCTTCTGCCCATAAAGATTGACCCTGCATGGCGTATTCCGTCAAGATAGTCAAAGGGGTTGTCCACACAAAGTTCAAGATGCTCGGGAGCAATCTCGTTTGCAATCTCAATAACCTTTTTAAGGTCATCAGCAATAATTATTTTGCCATTATCATCAATTGAGCATCTTGCAATCTCCGCACGCTCAAGCTTCGGTATCTGCACCTCAAGCTCATCTGCAACAGCTTTTGCCAATGTTTCGCTGTCGGTAACAAGCACCGCACTTGCAAGCTTGTCGTGTTCTGCCTGAGAAAGTAAATCTGCTGCAACGTATCTTGGATTGCTTTTTCCATCCGCCACAACCAGAATTTCGCTTGGTCCTGCAATCATATCAATTGAAACCTGACCAAATACCTGTCGCTTAGCTTCAGCAACAAAGGCATTGCCAGGACCTACAATTTTGTCAACCTTAGGCACAGTTTCTGTTCCGTAAGCAAGTGCCGCAACAGCCTGAGCACCACCCAGCTTGAATATTTTGTCAACCCCTGCAATGTTTGCCGCAGCTAAGATTGCAGGATTGATTTTCCCATCAGAACCGGGAGGAGTCACAATAACAACCTGACGGCAGCCTGCGATTTTTGCAGGAATTGCATTCATCAATACCGTCGACGGATAAGCCGCTGTTCCACCCGGAACATAAAGACCTGCACGGTCAACAGGGATTACCTTCTGCCCTGTAACTATACCATCTTCGTCATTGATAATAAAACCGTGACGCACCTGTTTTTCATGGAACTTGCGAATGTTTGCCGCCGCCTTTTCAAGCACCGCAACAAACTCAGGCTCAACCAAAGACATTGCTTCAGAAAGCTCATCCTTGCTTACTTCAAGTGTATCAAGCTTTGCCTTGTCAAACTTCTCGCAATATTCAAATAACGCTTTGTCACCGTTTTGTTTTACATTTTCAATTATATCACTTACGATGGAGGTAACATCCACCTTTGGGGCAACTCTTGAAAAAATCTCTGAGTTTGAAACCTCGCCGTATTTAAGTATCTTTATCATTTTTTGTTTTCCTCCGTCTGCTTTGCCATACTTGCCACAATTTTTTCAATCTGTTCGCTTTTGAACTTAAAGCTTGCCTTGTTGGCAATCAGCCTTGCACTTATGGGAACAATTGTTTCAAGGACCTCAAGATTATTTTCCTTAAGGGTTGTTCCCGTTTCAACAATATCTACAATTACATCCGAAAGACCAAGAATTGGTGCAATCTCTATGGAGCCGTTAAGATGAATAATATCAATTTCACGGCCTAATGATTTGTAATAATTCTTTGCAATATTGGTGAATTTTGTGGCAACACGAAGTGTCCTTTGTCCCATATCACGAAAATCTGACATTCCTGCAACAGCCATACGGCATTTGCCAATGTCAAGGTCGTAAAGCTCGTAAATATCAGGCTGGTATTCAAGCAAAATATCCTTACCCGCAACACCGATATCAGCGGCACCACGTTCAACGTAGATTGCAACGTCAGAAGGCTTTACCCAGAAATATCTGATTCCAAGCTCACTGTTTTCAAATATAAGCTTACGGTTGTTTTCTTTGATTGACGGACATTCAAAACCCGCCTTTTCAAACATATTATAAACCTTTTCGCCAAGTCTGCCCTTTGGGAGTGCTACATTAAGCATTGGCTTCAAGTGTCTTCACCCAGCCTTTCTGAAGCTTCATAAGCTTTTTATAACGTATCTTTTCAGGAAGAAACCTTTGTGCCATAACTGATTTTCCGTCTTCGGAAAGCTCCTTTACTGTTTGGCTCACTTTTGAAAGCTCCTCTTCGCTGTCATAAAGCAAAACAATATC
>JAZRJL010000040.1:0-11577 GCA_045645805.1 Clostridia bacterium
TAATTGTCTGAACGTTCTGTCCAGGTCTTGTTGATTTCTTCCTGCGTCAGCATGATCTTTCGGAATCCTGTTGTTTAATCTTCGTTCTTGTAATCAATATGACGATGCCAGAAGTGAAATCCTAACATGAGGAGATACAAAGCGATCGCATAAAAGAACGTAAAGGCCATCAATGGAATGGAGAGTTCCATATCTTTTCCAATCTTTTTCATTTATTCATCCTCCTTCTGGTGCGGAGCCGGATCGTTTTCGGAACAACCGGCAGCTGCTCCTTAAATCTCTATTATTTTAGCACAGCAGGAATCATAATTAAAAGACGAAAAAGAAAGAGGATGAACTCTTTCAAGCTCATCCTCTTAAAATCACTTTACATTAAGGCTTTCGATTTAGTGGAAATATCTCTGAAGCAGTCCTTCGAATGCTTTTCCGTGTCTTGCCTCATCGCGTGCCATCTCATGAACGGTGTCATGAATTGCGTCTAAGCCAAGTTCTTTTGCTTTCTTAGCCAGATCAAACTTGCCCTGGGTTGCGCCGTTCTCAGCGTCAACTCTCATCTCAAGATTCTTCTTTGTGGAGTCTGTGATGACTTCGCCAAGAAGCTCTGCAAATTTTGCAGCGTGTTCAGCTTCTTCATAAGCTGCCTTTTCCCAGTAAAGACCAATCTCGGGGTAACCTTCACGATGAGCAACTCTTGCCATTGCAAGATACATACCAACCTCGCAGCATTCACCTTCAAAGTTTGCTCTAAGGTCCATAATGATATCCTCTGAAACACCCTTTGCAACACCTACAACATGTTCTGCAGCCCAGGTCTTTTCACCAGCCTGTTCGCTGAATTTTTCGGCAGGAACACCGCACTGTGGACATTTTTCGGGAGCAGCATCTCCCTCGTGAACGTAACCGCATACCTGACATACAAATTTTTTCATAATTTTTTCCTCCTGAATTTTAATTTTTACATTTTTCGCATTTTCCAAAAAAAATTGCAGAATGCTTATAAATTTCACCTTTGAATAGCTTTGAGGCCCAGTTGTTAAGCTCATCAAGAGGCTCTGCCTCGATGTCATCAATTGCTCCGCATTCGGTACACATTACATGGTAATGGGGCAAAGGGTTGCCGTCAAAATGTTCAACCGTTGTGCCAAGACCAAGTTTGATAATCACACTTTCATCAGAAAGCTTTGAAAGATTGCGGTAAACAGTACCAAGACTTATGTTTGGAATAATTTTTCGCACTTCTTCATAAACCCAATCTGCTGTGGGGTGAACCTTTGTCGAACGAAGCACATTGAGAATAGCTTCTTTTTGTTTGCTTCTCTTGGATGTGTTCATAACAATACCTCACTTTATATTTAGCAACCATAACAGTAATGATTACTATTACTGTTATTATAACATAGATTTTTTATTTGTCAATAGTTTTTTAAAAATTTTTGGAAATTTTTCACAGAAGAAAAAGGTGTTATTTTTTATTACATAAATCCAATAAGGCTTATTGCCATAACCGCCATTCCGGCTACAAGACCATAGACCGCAAGGTGATTTTCGCTATATTCGTTTGCCGCGGGTAAAAGTTCGTCAACCGATATAAAAACCATTACCCCTGCGACGCAAGCAAAGATATAGGCATTTGTCAGGTCGTTTATAAATGGCATAAGCAACAGGTAGCCAACAATTGCCCCGATTGGTTCTGCAATTCCGGACAAAAATGAGTACCAAAACCCTTTACTTTTGCTTCCGGTAGCAAAATAAACTGGAACAGCTACGGCGATACCTTCAGGAATGTTGTGAATTGCTATGGCACATACAATAGGTATAGCGAGTGTAGGGGATTGCAGTGCTGACATAAAGGTTGCCATCCCCTCGGGGAAATTGTGCACGGCAAGGGCTATGGCTGTAACAACACCTGTACGCATAAGATGGGTCTTGCCCGTGTGCTCACGATGTTCAGAAATACCGGGAGTTTCGGGGATAAGACGGTCTATCAGGGCAGCAACAAAAATACCGCCAAAGAACCACAAAACCGCAAAAACAGTACCCATTTTTTCGCCATAGGTGTTTGCGAGTGTAGAAATGGCTTTTGTAAAAAGCTCCATAAAAGAAACATAAAGCATTACTCCGGCTGAAATCCCAAGAGTAAATGCAAGAAATTTTTTGTTTGTGTTCGTTGACACAAAGGCTAAAAGACCGCCGATTCCGGTGGATAGTCCGGCAAGGGCGGTAAGTGTTATTGCAAGAAATACATTGTTCATTTTGTTCACCAACCCACATATTTTTTTGCTATTAACATAATATACAAAATTGGGGATAAGGGTGAAAGAGGTTATTTAAAATATTTACTTTCTTATGTTAAGTAGTTAATTAAGTAAACGGCTATATGACTTTTTTATGCAAAAAAGTCGAAACAAAGTTTCCTTTGCTTCGACTTGGTCGGAGTGACTGGATTCGAACCAGCGGCCACTTGAACCCCATTCAAGTACTCTACCAAACTGAGCCACACCCCGAAATCACTATGACAGTATACACTAATTTTGTGGGTTTGTCAAGACTTTTAATGAAAAAAAGGAAATAATTTTTACAGAAAAAACAACAAGCAGTCGGATTTTTCCCGAACTGCTTGCTGCGGCATATAGTATTTAATCTTTTTCCAGTGACCAGTTTTCCTTTACAACCTGACGTTCTCTTGCAATTGCAAGGCTGCTTGCGGGAACATCATTGGTAATGGTAGAGCCTGCGGCTGTATATGCACCTTTGCCCACCTTAACGGGTGCAATCAGATTGGTGTTACAGCCGATAAAGGCATTATCTTCAATAACGGTACGATGCTTATTTTTACCGTCATAGTTTACGGTTACCGTACCACAGCCAAAATTAATATTTTTACCCACATCTGAGTCTCCTACGTAAGTCAGGTGTGAAATTTTTGTTCCGTCACCAATGTTTGAATTTTTAAGCTCAACGAAATCTCCTACCCGGACTTTTTTGCCGATATTGCAGTTAGGACGGATATAAGCAAATGGACCAACGGTTGTACCTTCGTCAATGCTGCTGTCCATAATAACTGAATGCTTAATGGTAACATTGTCGGCAATTTTTGAATTGGTGATTTCGCTGCAGAATCCAACAGTTACATTTTTGCCTATTGCTGTATTGCCTTTAAGGCAAACGTTTGGCTCAATGATACTGCCACTGCCAATTTCAACGGTAGCGTCGATATAAACGTTTTTTTCGTCAATAAAGGTGACACCGTTTTCTTTATATCTGTTTAAATCTGACATTTTATATTCCTTTCTTAGGCTGGATTAACCAAGTCTTGCTTCAATAAGCTTTGCAAGGTAGTTGGCTTTCTGCTCAATAACACTTTGGTCAGGTCCTTCAATCATTACTCGTACAAAGGGTTCGGTTCCTGAGGGTCTGATTAAAACACGACCGTTATCAGCAAACTCTGCTTCAAGAGCCTTAATTTCCGAAAGAATAATTTCGTCGCTGAGATAATCGTTTTTGCGTGAATTGTTTACTCTTGCGTTGACCATTGTCTGTGGCAATGTCTTAAATACTTCGGCAAGCTGGGATAGCTTTTTACCTGTCTTTTTCATAATAGAAAGAAGCTGAAGTGCCGAAACAAGACCGTCACCGGTGGTGTTGTGGTCAAGGAAGATAATGTGACCAGACTGCTCGCCGCCGAGTGAATATCCGCTTTTTAGCATTTCCTCAAGTACGTACCTGTCACCAACCTTTGTCTGCACAATATTTATTCCTTTTTCTTTTGCTGCAAGAATAAGTCCTAAATTTGTCATAACGGTAGTTACAAGAGTATCCTTGTTGAGTCTGTCGTTGTCTTTCAGATATTCTGCACAAATCATCATAATTTTATCGCCGTCTATGAGATTTCCGTTTTCGTCAATTACAAGAAGACGGTCAGCATCGCCGTCAAAGGCAAGCCCTGCATCCACTTTTATATTCTTTACATATTCACTAAAGCCTTCGGTGTGGGTAGAACCGCATTTGAGATTGATATTTGTACCGTTGGGATGGTTTGAAACGGCATATGGCTCGGCACCTAAATCAACAATTACCTTAACGGCTGTTTCACAGGATGCCCCGTTGGCACAGTCAATGGCAATGCGCATACCCTCAAGGTCACAATCAATTGTGCTTTCGGCAAATTTTATGTAATCTGCAATGGCTGTATCGCATTTCACGATATTTCCTACATCGTCACCTGTGGGCAACTTAATCTCGCTGTCATCGTCAAGGATAAGGGATTCAATTCGTTCCTCGATGGCATCGTTTAGTTTATAGCCGTTGGCATTAAAAATTTTTATTCCGTTATATTCAGCCGAGTTGTGAGAAGCAGAAATTACAATGCCTGCGTCGGCTTCGTATTTGCGGGTAAGATATGCAACCGCAGGAGTTGGAATAACACCCAAAGAAACTACCTGAGCACCAACAGAGCAAAGACCTGCGCTGAGAGCAGCCTCAAGCATGTCACCAGAGATACGGGTATCCTTGCCTATCAGAATTTTGGGTTTGTGCTTTATCTCTCCTGTAAGTACATAGGCTGCACATTTTCCTATTTTAAATGCCAGCTCGCAGGTAAGCTCTTCGTTGGCTATTCCGCGAACGCCGTCTGTTTCAAATAATCTTCCCATATTTTAAATTATTCCTTTCTTTCTGTTACAATATACAAATACGGCAGAGCTTATTCAACCGTTACCGATTTTGCAAGGTTACGGGGTTTGTCGATGTCGTAGCCCTTTTCCTTTGAAATATAATATGCAAAAATTTGAAGAGGTGCAACTACGCCAAAGGGTGCAAGAAGCGGATGCACAGTGGGTAGAACAACAGTTGCACTGCAGTCTGTATGTGCTGCTTTTGTTTCATCGTTACAAAATGCGATTACAAAAGCACCGCGGCTGATAACCTCTTTGATATTGCTTGCCATCTTTCCGCACATTTCTCCGTTTGAACTTAAAGCAACAACAACGGTACCATTTTCAATAAGGGCTATAGGTCCGTGCTTAAGCTCGCCGCCCGCAAAGGCCTCGGAATGGATGTAGGAAATCTCCTTAAGCTTAAGTGAGCCTTCCATAGAGGCAGGAACATCAAGACCTCTGCCGAGATAATACATATCCTGTTCCTTATATACCTTTTTACTGAGTTCTTTAATAATTTCCTCCGAAGCGATGGCTTTTTCAAGCACTTCGGGGATATTTAAAAGTTCTTTTTTTACGGTATCAAGTTCTGCTTGGGGAACCGCCTTTTTTATTTCTGCCGCATAGAGGGCAAGGAGGTAGAAAGCCGCAAGCTGTGTTGTGTATGCTTTGGTTGAAGCAACTGAAATTTCGGGTCCTGCATATGTATAAAAGACAAAGTCTGCTTCACGGGAAACGGTACTGCCAACTACGTTTGTAATGGCAAGAACAGGTACCTGTTGCAGCTTTGCAAGACGCATACTTGCAAGGGTATCAGCAGTTTCGCCTGACTGGCTTACAGCTACAACAAGTGTTTCGCTGTCAATAAGCGGTGAGTTGTATCTGAACTCGGATGCAAGGTCAACCACAACGGGAATCTTTGCAAGGCGTTCAATAACCGTTTTACCCACAAGTCCAGCATGATAAGCAGAACCGCAGGCTACAATGTGAATTTTTTTGATTTTGTCAAAAATCTCGGGTGAAAGTCCGTCAAAATGCACATTAAGGTCATTATCCAATCTGCCACGGAGTGTATCCGAAACTGCCCGTGGTTGTTCGTGAATTTCCTTAATCATAAAATGCTCATAACCATCTCTTTGAGCTGCATTTTCTGAAAAGGTAACCTTGTAGATTTCTTTTTCAACAGGATTTCCGTCGAAATCAAAAAGCTTTACATTGTCTTTTGTAATAACTGCAATTTCAAGGTCTGAAAGTAAATAAACATCCCTTGTTTCAGATAAGATTGCAGGAATATCAGATGCAATAAAGTTCTCACCGTCGCCAAGACCTACAATTAAAGGACTGTCCTTGCGAAGAGCCAGCATTTTTTCAGGTTCATCTGCACACAAAATACCAAGGGCAAAGCTGCCTTCAAGTTTTGCACAAGCTTCACGAACAGCCAAAAAGAAGTCGCCACCGTTGTTTTTATAACAATGGTCGATGAGATGAGGTATAACCTCGGTATCTGTTTCAGAAGAGAAAACATAGCCATTTGAAATTAAAGATTGGCGTATTTCCTCAAAGTTTTCGATTATACCATTGTGAACAACAGCAAAGCTTTTGCTTTGAGTTGTGTGAGGGTGCGAATTTTTGGTGCTTGGTGCACCATGGGTTGCCCATCTGGTATGTCCTATTCCCATATTTCCGTTCAAGGGAGATTCACTCAGGACATCTGCAAGGTTTGAAAGTCTGCCCTTCTTTTTTGCAACAGATATTTTGTTTTCGTTAAAAACCGCAATACCAGCAGAATCGTAGCCTCGGTATTCCAACTTTTCAAGACCGTTTAATAATATTTCAGCGGCATTTCGTTTGCCGACATATCCAACTATTCCACACATATTTGTCAAGTCCTTTCGTTTTTACATTATATTGTGCATCATAAAAAGAACCAACAAACAGACTGTACCAAAAACAGGCGTGTTTGCAATTCTGTTTATGATACCGAAAGCATACAGAAGGTTTTGTTCACAAATTACTTTGTGGTTTTAGCCGTCTGCAGACGGTGGTGCTTTGCCACCGTGGGGCACCCGCCGAAATTTTCGATAACCCCATCCTCGTCAACCGCATATGCCACTTTGCGGTTCGGGCGCTTTTTTGACAGTTGCCAGAAAGCCGACCAACAAATTTACCTCCCATATATTATATTTAAGGCATTTATTTCTGACATATGCATTGTATCACGGATTTGTGATAATTGCAATAGAAATTTTGTAAAAAACAACAAAAGAGTGAACCTTAGGCGTGGTTCACTCTTTTGAAATTATTATTTATCAGCCCAATGTGTATTTTTCTTTATAATGTTCATAAAGCTCATCAAAGGTCAGGTTGTTGTGATTCTTAATGCTGCTGAGATATTCGTGGGTTTCAAATGAATCGTGCGAAATCTCAATAAGACAAACAGCAATGTTTGAGCAATGGTCGGCAACCCTTTCATAATTTGTAAGAAGGTCCGAAAGAATGAAGCCAAGCTCCATTGTGCAATCGCCCTGTCTGAGTCTGGTAATATGACCTGCTTTGATTTTGCGTTTAAGACGGTCTATAACCTGTTCAAGTGGTTCAACGTTGGTGGCAAGGTTCAAGTCTTCGGAAACAAGTGAATTGATTGCCAAATCAAGAACTTCAAGAACGGCATTTGTAATAACCTTGATATCTTTCTGTGCGTGCTGTGAAAACGAGACGTTTTTACTGTGTATTTCCTGTGCGGCTTCTGCAATGTTTACTGCATGGTCTGAAATTCTTTCGATATCGCCTATGCAATGAAGAAGCTCGGTAACTGCCTTACTGTCCTTTGCGGACATATTATTTGCTGCAATTTTTACAAGGTATGTACTGGTTTTGTCCTCGTATTTATCAACGGTTGTTTCCATATCCATAACCTGTCTGAATTTACTTTCGTCAAAGTTGTTCAAAAGCTCGGTTGCCATAACCATTGATTTTTTTGAGATTTTTGCCATATCACAAACCAATTCACGGCATTTTTCAACCGCAAAGGTTGGGATTGAAAGGAATCTGTCATCAAGTGCTGCAAAGTTGTCCAATTCCTCGTCTTGCTTTTTTGATTTAATGGTGCTGACTGCAAGCTTTTCAATAAGTGAACAAAACGGCATCAATATAATAGTGGATATGATATTGAATACTGTATGTGCAATAGCAATTGAAACGAAGGATGCGTCGCTTGTCATAAAGGATACCACTGGTTTAAATCCAAGATAGTAAAGGAGATAGAAAACAACAGCAACTACCACTACACCTATCATCTTCACATAAAGACAGGATATAGCAACTCGTTTTGATTCGGTGTTGCCGCTTATGGCGGAAATTATGGGAGTGATAGTTGTACCGATGTTCATACCAAGAAGTACGGGAAGTGCTGTTGAATGAACAAGCAATATCTCCGAGCCTGCAATTACCTGCAAAATACCAACGGATGCAGAGGAGCTTTGGATAATTGCGGTAAAAATTGTACCAACCAGAATACCCATGACAGGGTTATTTGAGAACATTGTAAGCATACCTTGAAAGCTTTCGTTCTCTTTAAAGGAACTTACCGAATCGCTCATTGCTTCCATACCGAAGATAAGAACCGAAAAACCTAAAAGAATAGTTGCAATATTTCTTTTAGAGTCACTTTTACTGGTCATTGTTATAACAACGCCAATAGCAGCAAGTATGGGTGTAAAGTTTTCAGGCTTAAGCAAATTAAGGATTTCAGCACCCTTAATGTCTTTAAGGCTTAAGAGCCAGGATGTAACAGTTGTTCCTATATTTGCACCCATTATTGTACTTATGGTCTGACCAAGGGTCATAATACCTGAGTTTACAAAACCTACAAGCATAACGGTTGTGGCTGAGGAACTCTGGATAACAGCGGTAACCATAAAGCCAAGCAAAAGACCCATCCATTTATTTGAGGTAAGGCGAGCAAGGATAGATTCAAGTTTGCCGCCGGCAAGCTTTTTGAGTCCGTCGCCCATAAGGTCCATACCGAAAAGGAATAGTGAAAGACCGCCTACAAGCTGTAAAATCGTAATAAGTATCGGTAAAAAATCCATAATCTTTTTCTCCTTTGTCTCTTAAAATATATGGATAAAAACTTTTTCAGGAACATACAAACATAAGCTGCAACTTTTCCCAAATACAATATATCACAAAATTTTCAAAAAGGGAAGTATAATTTTTAGTTTGTAACAATATTTGTTAAAAAAGTAGTAGTAAATGAATTTTACTTGACGTAAAATCGTTGATGAGGTATAATAAACTTTAATTAAATACATATTAAAACCAATAATAAATGTCGCTGAAACATTTATATGTTTCAGTTTGCGTTTTGCGCAAACTATTATGAAAACAGTTGTTTTCATAAATCGACTTTATTGCAATCAGGCGTAGCTGACAAATTAAAAATTTGTCACTAGCAGAGCAAACTCTGCTAAAAATACGGCATTATGCCGTGTTCTACGGTGATGATTATAGAAAAACGAAGTGGAATGGTAATCGAAATGGATATAACTGCATTGCTTAATGAGTTGACAAATGTTGCGGGGTTATCGGGATTTGAATCTGATATTGCAGACCACGCAGCGTCTATGCTAAAAACTTTTTGTAAAACTGTTACTATCACGAGAAGCAGTAGTGTTGTTGCATCTGTAAATAGCAGTGAAAGCAACAAAAAGACTTTAATGATAGAGGCGCATCTTGACCGTATAGGTCTCATGGTTTCTGAAATCTGTGAAAACGGATTTGTTCGGGTAAAGGCTCTTGGCGGGGTTGATGAACGTATTCTTCCTGGTTCGGAGTGTTTAATTCTCGGCAAGAAACCGGTTTATGGGGTAATCGGTGCTGTTCCACCGCATTTATTAAAAAAGAATGATAAAAAGGCTGTAAAAATGTCGGATATAATTGTTGATACGGGTCTTGGCAATGAATGTCAAACCTTATTTTCGGTGGGTGATCCCATTCTTCTCAAGTCGGATTTTTGCATTCTAGCAGATGGTAGAGTTTCCTCGGCAGCAATTGATAACCGAGCAGGTATGGCTGCGGTGTTGTTGATGCTTGAAAAGCTTCAGGGGAAAGAACTTCCTGTAAATTTAAAGATTGTTTTTGCCTCGGGCGAGGAGCTTGGACTTTTAGGAGCAAGGACTCTTCAAATGGAGGAATGCCCTGATTTAGCTGTTGTGGTTGATGTAACACATGGTCAGACTCATGACAGCAAGGCAGAAGGAACATTTGTTCTTGGAGCGGGAGTAGAAATATGTCGCGGGCCCAATTTGCATTATGGGGCTACAAATAAGATAATTGAGATTGCAAAGGATGAAAATATTCCTTATGAAATTGAAGTTGCATCAGGAAATACCGGTACAAACGCATGGGTGCTTCAGACTCTTGACAAAGGAATTGCGTGTGCGCTTTTGTCCATACCAATCAGATATATGCATACCACTGTTGAAACTGTGGATGTGAGGGATATTGAATGCGCATCACAGCTTCTTGCGGAGGTTGTATTGAAAGGAGGGGAGCTCCTTGCTTAAAAGATTGACTGAATGTAATGCGGTATCCGGTATGGAATCGGAGCTTAGAGAGATTATATATTCTGAAATAAAGGATTATTGCACAAGTGCCCGGGTCGATAGCATGGGTAATCTTTGTGTATACAAAAAAGCAAAAGGTCTGAAAAGGAATATTGCAAAGGTCCTTTTGTCGGCACATATGGATGAGGTCGGTCTCATTGTTACGGATATAACCGAGGACGGATATCTTAAGTTTGATACTGTGGGCGGAATTGATTCGGGAATTCTTGTTTCGCAAAGGGTTATTTCGGGAACGGTTTCGGGCATAATTGCTCTTAAGGCGGTGCATCTCACAAGCGCCGAGGAACGTGAAAAACCGGTAGCGTTAAAACAGCTTTATATTGATATCGGGGCAAAAGACCGTCAAAGTGCATTGAGATACGTTTCAAAGGGTGATTGTTTTGCATTTGACAGCAAGTATGTTGAGTTTGGAAGTCAAATAAAGGCAAAGGCTCTTGATGACCGCGTTGGCTGTGCAATTATGATTGAAATGCTTAAACAGGAATGGGACTGTGACCTTTATTGCAATTTTACCGTTCAGGAGGAGGTAGGCCTTCGCGGTGCAAGGATTTCAAGCCGCGGAATAAACCCTGACTATGCGGTGGTTATTGAGGCTACCACCTGCAATGATTTACCCGGCGTAGCTAAAAATCTTTATGTTACAAAAAGCGGAAACGGCCCCGCACTTTCAATCCTTGATTCTGCAAGTAAGGCCGACGGTATACTTGTTTCCTTAATTGAAAGCATTGCTTCTGAAAATGGTATACCATATCAGTTCAAGGCTTCAACTGCCGGAGGCAATGATGCAGGGGTTATTTGTCTTACTGACGGAGGGATAAAAACAGCGTCAGTATCTGTGCCATGTCGATATATACATTCGCCGGTATGTGTTATGAATAAAAATGATTATGATAATTGCAAGGCGCTTATAAAAGCCTTTTTAAAGACTGTGGGAAAGGATGCTTAGGTATGATTAAAGAACTTTGCAAGACTATTGCGCCTTCGGGCTGTGAGGAGCAGGTGCGTGGGCTGATAAAAAGTTATGTTAAGGATAAATTTGAAAATATTCAGACGGATAATCTGGGTAATTTGATTTGCGGTTCAACCGCTGCCACGCTTTGTGTTGAATGCGGAATGGACAGCTGTGGTGTTATGGTAGTTGCTATTGATGACGAAAAGGCGTACATTACCGGTGTGGGTGGCATCAATGCTGAGTATCTTATTGGAAAGAAGATACTTTTTACAGATGGTAGATTTGGCATTGTAAGATATGATGGAAAAACTGCTTCTGAATCAAAGATGTCAGATTTGTATAT
>JAZRJL010000041.1:0-3706 GCA_045645805.1 Clostridia bacterium
ATGATTGTTTCTGAAATTAAAAAATGTTTTTGGAGACCTTTGGTTTTGCCAGAAAACGAAATGATGATGTTATACATAGATAAGAGTAAAAAAGGAACGACAACTTTCAAAACGAAAATTGTCGTTCCTTTTTTTGGTGCAGGTAACAGGACTTGAACCTGCATGAAATTGCTTTCACATGGACCTGAACCATGCGCGTCTGCCAATTCCGCCATACCTGCATATCATTTGTTCTCAATGACCGTATTATTTTAACATAAAACCATTGTATTTGCAAGACTTTTTTAAAAAAAGTTTAAATAAAGTTTACAGTCTTTAATAAGTTTGCAATTGACTTTTATATTTTACAGGGGTATAATAAATACTATACGATATTTTGAAAGAAGGTACAAAATTGGCTAAAAAACAGTTTAAGGCAGAGTCGAAAAGACTTCTTGACCTGATGATTAACTCAATTTACACACACAAGGAGATATTCTTAAGAGAAATTATTTCAAACGCAAGCGATGCAATTGACAAGCTTTGCTATCTTTCTCTTACCGATGATTCAGTCGGTATGAACCGCAGCGATTTTGAAATTAACGTGCTTGTTGATAAGAAAAACCGCACAATTACCGTGTCGGACAATGGTATAGGTATGAATGCCGAGGATATGGAAAAGAACCTTGGTATAATTGCAAACAGCGGCTCATTTAAGTTTAAAAACGAACACGCAGACGAAAAGAACGACAGCGAAATTGACATTATCGGTCAGTTTGGCGTGGGCTTTTACTCAGCTTTTATGGTAAGTGACAAGGTAGAAGTTGTTTCAAAGGCTTACGGAAGCGATACAGCAAACAGATGGGAATCCTCAGGAGCTGACGGATATACCATTACCAAATGCGAAAAAAGCACAGTTGGTACCGAGATTATTATGTATATCAAGGCTGACACCGAAGACGAAAATTACAGCGAGTTCCTTGAGACCTATCGTTTACGTTCACTTATAAAGAAATATTCAGATTATATCAGATATCCTATCAAGATGGATATCGAAAAGACCCGAAGCATTGAAACAGACGAGGTTGACGAAAACGGCAACAAAAAAACAAAGACCGAAAGCTATACCGAGCGTGAAGCTGTCAACAGCATGATTCCCATCTGGCAAAAAAACAAAGCTGAGGTATCCGACGAGGATTGCAAAAGCTTTTACAAGGAGCATTTCTACGACAGCGAGGATCCGGCAAGAATTATCCGCATAAACGCAGAGGGTACCTTTGAATACAAGGCAATGATTTTTATTCCATCAAAGGCACCTTACGGCTACTTCACAAAAGACTTTGAAAAGGGACTTCAGCTTTATACAAGCGGTGTTATGATTATGGACAAGTGCGAGGATTTACTCCCTGAGCATTTTAGATTTGCCAAGGGTGTTGTTGACTCACAGAATTTGTCGCTTAACATATCCCGTGAAATTCTTCAGCACGACAAACAGCTTAAAGTTATTGCCGGCAACATTGAAAAGAAGATAAAAGCCGAGCTTAAAAAGATGATGACCGATGACCGTGAGACCTACGAAAAGTTCTGGCAGGCATTTGGAATTCAGCTTAAATACGGCGTTGTAAACGACTTTGGTATGCACAAAAATCTGCTTTGGGATTTGCTGATGTTTTATTCATCAACCGAAAAGAAGCTTGTTTCACTTTCGGAATATATCAGCCGTATGCCCGAGGACCAGAAGTTTGTATATTATGCCTGCGGCGAGTCAGTTACTAAAATTGACGCACTTCCCCAGACCGAGCTTGTAAAGGACAAGGGATACGAAATCCTTTATATGACCGACAGCGTTGACGAGTTTGTGGCACAGATGCTTAACGGTTTTGAGGACAAGCAGCTAAGGTCTGTAAACGACAATGACCTTGGTCTTGAAACAGACGAGGAAAAGAAGGATACAGAAAAGGCTGCCGAAGAAAACAAGGAGCTTCTTGAATTTATGAAACAGGCACTTGAGGGCGAGGTGGCAAATGTAAGAATTTCAAACAAGTTGAAAAGCCACGCAGTATGCCTTACCACCGAAGGCCCTGTTACCCTTGAAATGGAGAAATATTTCAAATCAATCCCCGGCGGCGAGGATATGGCAGCAAAGGCAGAAAAAGTTCTTGAAATCAACCCCTCCCACCACGTTATGCAATCTCTTAAGTCCGCATTTGAAAGTGATAAGGAAAAGGCAAAGAAATATGCAAAAATTCTTTATGCACAAAGCCTTTTGATTGCGGGTCTTGATATTGAAAATCCTGCAGAATATGCAGATTTGGTTTGTGAGCTTATGTAATATAAATATCCTCCACGTATAACGTGGGGGATATTTATTTGCCGTAATTTGCAATAATCTCAACAAGATTAAATGCCCTGTCACGATTTAAAACATAAAACCTTATTTTCGGAAAACCATCTATGTAAAGCTTTATTTCAGCATCAGAGCGGGTCTTATCATAAAGAATTACATATCTCTGTATGCTGTAATACGGCAAGCTTTCAACACGCTGTGTCCGTATGCGAATATCGGTTTCCTTTATAAAAATGACTCTGCTGTCGGTAAAAAATCCATAGCATCTGCAATCCCAAAATATATGTCTTACCTCTTCGCCCTCCAGCAAAACCCTTTTTAAAAGGTTTTCCAATTCCCCATCCACCGGCATACCAACCTCAACAAAGGTCCTCATATCTCTTAAAAGCATAATGTGCCCCCCCAAATGAACAAAGTGGCTTTGCCGCTCGCCAAAGGCGGCGGTCTAAGCAATAACGCTTTGTTTGCCCATGTGCATTTCGGCAAAGCCGAAAATTTTGCACGGGCATAAAATTAGTGTTTTTATTTAATAGGAAATTACGCAATTTCCTATTAAATAAAAAATGCGTCAACCGAAGCTGACGCACGAAAAACGCAAACTCCAGGTTGCTGCTACACAAACCTGAACATAGCCTTGATAAGGACATTATTCCAAACAGAGTTTGCATTTTTACCAAACTCATTGAAATAATGCCCCAAAAAGGGTATAGTATACCTGTAAAGGCTTATGTTCTTAAATATTTAGTTTGTGTAGCAATACTATTCTACCACAATCTGCAGAAAATTACAACATATTTTTTTGATTGTTTATTAAATAAAAAGAGGCAGTTTAAAAAGTCAATTGACTTTTTAAACTGCCATTACATTTTTAAGGGGATAGGAAAAAAGCTTTGGAATTAACAAACTGAGCCAAAGCATTTGCTTTGGGTTACCCGAAGCTGTGCTGTCGCACAGCGAGAGGCGAAGTTTGTTGATAGCAAGAAAAGATAAAACTATATAAAAAATCAAAGAATTTTGCTTTTTCTACCTCAACAAGACTGATTTATATTAATCATATTCCTTATATTATACACATTTTTTCTTTTCTTGCGATCCGGAGGTTTTTAACATCCCCTTTTCACTTATGATACGTCTTGCCACTTATAATGGTATATCCGCGGTAAATCTGCTCGGCAAGTATAACCCTCATCAGCATATGAGGAAATGTCATTTCAGAAAAGCTTAGCCTGAGTGCTGAACTATCCTTTATCTGCTGCGAAAGTCCCATTGAACCGCCGATAACAAATACCAGCCTGCTTGTTCCGCTTACCGCTTCATCTGCAATCAGTTTTGCAAATTTTTCAGACGACATTTGCTTGCCCTCGACACAAAGTGAAATCA
>JAZRJL010000042.1:0-8951 GCA_045645805.1 Clostridia bacterium
ACAACTCCTTGGCTCACAGAACGACATGGCTACGATCCGACTTCCGCCGCCGATGGGAAGACCTGTAAGGCTGTTCTTGAATGTCTGTTCAAAACCAGGGAACTTGATAATACCGAGGTATACGTTGGGGGCAAATCTGAGACCGCCCTTGTAAGGACCGATTGCACTGTTAAACTGTACTCTGTAGCCTCTGTTTACCTGAACGTTGCCGTTGTCGTCAACCCACGGTACACGGAAAGATATTGATCTTTCAGGCTCAACAAGTCTTTCAATAAGACCTGCAGCTTCATATTCAGGATGCTGTTCAATTACAGGCTCCAAGGATTCAAGAACCTCGTAAACAGCCTGCAAGAATTCACTTTCTCCTGCGTTGCGTTTTTCTACTGTTTCGTAGACACGCTTTAAGTATGCATTATTAATACTCATTTTTACCATCTCCTAATTGAAATAAAATCGCTTTTCAAAATATTATAACACATCAAAGCCGTGTATGCAATGTTTTTTTACTAAAAAAACTATTTTTTTGTCATTTTTTGAATATATTTCAAGCTATACCGACATCCCCGCAAGTCTGCCCGTTGAAAACGCAATCTGAAGATTAAAGCCTCCGGTATATGCATCCACATCAATAATTTCACCTGCAAAGTAAAGACCTTTTACAAGCTTTGACTCCATTGTAGATGAATTAATTTCTTTAACAGAAATACCTCCCGAAGTAATGATTGCCTGCTCAATTGGGCAAAAGCCTGTAACATTAAACTCGATACCTTTAATAACCGAAACAAGCTTTTTACGTTCTTCCTTTGTTACTGAATTAACCTTTTTCCTCGGGTCAATTCCTGAAAGGGCAACCACTATATCAATCAGACCGTTTGGCAAAAGCTCAGAAAGGCTGTTTACAAAATCACGGTTGGCAAACTTTTGAAAATCACGCAAAATTCTTGAATCAAGAGTTTTTTCATCAAGTGCCGGCTTTAAATCAAGTAAAATTCTGTATTTTCCGCTTTCCATTGGCCGCATATGTGCCGAAGCACTTAAAATCACCGGCCCGCTTAACCCAAAATGGGCAAAAAGCATTTCACCGAAATCCTTGTAAATAACCTTGTTTTTTTCGTTTAAAACAGAAATCTCTATATTCTTAAGCGAAAGGCCCATAAGGTCATATGCCCATTTTTCTTCTACCGTTACCGGCACAAGTGACGGAATAATTTCAGTAACAGTATGTCCCAAAACTTTTGCCCAGCCATAACCATCACCGGTTGAGCCTGTGCCCTGATATGATGCGCCTCCGGTTGCAATTATCACCGACCTGGCTGAAATCTCGCTGTGTTTCTTCGTTGCAACACCGCAAGCACGCCCATCTTCATCTGTCAGAACCTTTAAAACTGTATCATGTAGTATTTTTACGCTGCTTTTCTTTACATAGACCGACAACGCATCAACAACACTTTGGCTTTTATCAGAAACGGGGAAAACTCTGTTTCCCCGTTCAATCTTTGTTTCAACGCCAAGGTCATTGAAAAATTTAATTGTATCATCATTGGTAAAGCCGTAAAAAGCACTGTATAAAAACGTGCGGTTTACAGTTACATTTTCAAGAAGTGTTTCCACATCCTCACAGGCATTTGTAATATTGCAGCGACCTTTTCCCGTAATCAAAAGCTTTTTTCCAAGTATTCTGTTTTTTTCAATCAAAACAACAGATTTACCTCGCTCTGCTGCCGTGCCTGCTGCTATAAGACCTGCTGCACCGCCACCAATTACTACAACATCAGCAATTATATCACTCATATACCTTTACCTATTTTCTTTTTGTATTGCTTCGGTTTGAATTCTTTTTATGTGCTTTAAACTGCTTATTTCCCGAAGGTTTTCTACCTGATGGCTTTTTATTTTCTGCCTCAATTTTCTTAAGCATATTAACTTCAGATTCACTAAGTTTACGCCACTTTCCCAAAGGAAGATGTCCAAGTGTAAGACCTGCCTCGTGGGTACGTCTGAGTTTTTTGACAATGCACCCAAGTGCCTCAAACATCTTTCTTACCTGACGGTTACGTCCCTCATGAATTGTAATTTCAACCTTTGTTCCGTACTGGGTTGCACCCACAACCTCAACCTCGGCAGGACTTGTTTTCTGGCCGTCGATAACAACACCACGACGCAACTGCAAAATGGTGTCCATTGAAACGTCGCCTGTAACTTCGGCAACATATGTCTTTTTTATATCATGCTTGGGATGGGTAATACGATAGGTCAAATCCCCGTCATTTGTCAAAAGCAAAAGGCCTTCGGTGTCATAATCAAGTCTGCCCACGGGATAAATCCTTGCATTAATATCCGAAACAAGCTCCATAACCGTGGGTCTGCCCTTGTCATCCGAAACAGTAGTGATAAACCCAACAGGCTTGTTAAGCATAATATATTCTTTTTTGACGGTGTTTTTTATACGCTCGCCGTCTACGGTAATTTCATCATAGTTTTCGTCTACCTGAACACCCATCTCACGGACAATCTCACCGTTAACTGAAACTCTGCCCTCGGCAATAATTTTTTCCGAAGCACGGCGTGACGCAACCCCTGCATCAGCAAGGTATTTTTGTAATCTGACCATTTTTTACCTCATTGGTTTTACATATTATTGTATTTATCAAGAATTTTTTCAATTCTCTTAATAGGGTTAAGCAATTCGCTGATTGAATGTTCAGCGTTAAGCTCACTTATAAGAAGTGCAACATACTTACTCATATCAACCTGGTGATACCAGGGTTTTGTAAGAAGTTCAGGCTTTGCATAGATAAGGTTTGTGGTAAACACGCCCTCAATAAGACCTTCTTCATAAGCCTTGTCAAATCTGTCAAAGCCTTCGGTAAAGAGACCAAATGTAGAGAACACAAATACACGTGATGCCTTTCTTTTTTTCAATTCTCTTGAAACATCTATCATCGAATCGCCCGAAGAAATCATATCATCAATAACAATAGCATTTTTGCCATTTAAGTCTGTTCCTAAAAACTCATGTGCAACAATGGGATTTTTGCCGTTTACAACACGTGAATAATCACGACGCTTGTAGAACATACCAAGGCCCATTCCAAGAACGGATGAATAATACATACATCTTGACATTGCACCTTCATCAGGTGAAATAATCATTGTATTTTCCTTGTTAAGAATAATATCCTTGTCATACTTAAGACAGCTTTTTATCATCTGGTATGTAGGCATTACATTTTCAAAGCCTTTAAGAGGGATTGCATTCTGAACTCTGGGGTCATGTGCATCAAAGGTAATGATATTGTCAACACCGATATTGCAAAGCTCCTGAAGTGCCATTGCACAGTCCAGAGATTCTCTTGAAGAACGTTTGTGCTGACGACCCTCATAAAGCATAGGCATAATAACGGTTATGCGTTTTGCTTTTCCGCCTATTGCAGAAATGGCACGCTTTAAATCCTGATAATGGTCATCAGGACTCATAGGAACATCAACGCCGTAAAGCTTGTAAGTTTCGCCGTAGTTAAAGCAATCAACCACGATATAAACATCATAGGTACGTGCTGAATGTAGGAGTGCCGCCTTTGCTTCACCTGTGCCAAATCTTGACATCTTTATAGGCAAAATAAATGTACCAAGATTATTAACATCGTCTGCATTAAAGGTCTTTAAATAATAATCCACCTTTTCACAAAAGCTTTCACAGCCGTTCATTCCTATAACGCCAAGTCTGCCAAGGTTATAGGATTCAATTGATGATTTCATAGAATTTCTCCTTTGAATTTATTATATTTTAAAAAGCACTACACTGCTTAAATTTTACTTATGCTCAGACAAAAGCTTGTATTTAATATCCCAAAGCTTCTGAGAAAGGTCAACGTAATATTCATGAGGATTTTCAAAACGTTTAACCTCCTCCCATATTTTGCCTATCTGTTCTTCACAATAATCTCTGATTGTTTTGAGGTCAGGGGTTTTGTAAACACACTTACCTTTTTCAAATATTGGCACCTGAAGCTCAACCGCAGTAAAATTAGAAATAGTTTTACGTTTCCATGTATGCTCAGGATTAAAGATTTCATAATCCCGACTATCGTCAATTCTCTCATCAGCAAGGGTAAGAACATCAGCAATCGCCATCCCTGTTTCGTTTGAAAACAACCTGTATACCTTTTTAAAGCATGGGTTTGTAATCTTTGCCACATTTTCGCTTACTTTAATTTTGGGTATCATTGTACCGTTCTTTTCAACAGCTACAAGCTTATACACACCACCAAAAACAGGCTCGGACTTTGAAGTAATTAATCTCTCTCCAACACCGAATGAATCAATGCAGGCACCCTGCTTTAGGATATCACGGATAATATGCTCGTCAAGAGAATTTGAAACAACAATTGCCACATCCTCATATCCTGCGGCATCAAGCATCTTTCGGGTCTGCTTTGTCAGGTAGGTAATGTCGCCACTGTCGATTCTTACACCCTTGGGCCGAATCCCCATAGGCTTAAGAATTTCATCAAAGACACGTATTGCATTGGGAATACCCGATTTTAAAACATTAAATGTATCAACAAGCAACGTACAAGCATTTGGATAAGCAAGGGCATAAGCCTTAAAAGCCTCATATTCTGAATCAAATGATTGAATCCAGCTGTGTGCCATTGTACCAAGTGCAGGGACTCCAAAAAGCTTGTCCGTAACTGTGCAGGCAGTACCCGAAGCACCGCCTATATATGCAGCTCTTGCACCAAGTATTGCACCGCCTGTGCCTTGAGCACGGCGTGAGCCAAATTCCATAACTGGTCTGCCCTCGGCAGCACGCACTATGCGATTGCACTTTGTAGCAATCAGGCTTTGATGATTTACCGAAAGCAAAATCATGGTTTCAACAAACTGAGCCTGAATAAGCGGACCCCTTACCGTAAGAATTGGTTCGTTAGGGAAAATTGGAGTTCCCTCAGGAATTGCCCACACATCACACTCAAACTTGAAATTTTTGAGATAATCTAAAAATTCCTCACAAAAAATACCCTTGCTTCGCAGGAACTGAATATCATCATCTTCAAACCGAAGCTCGTTGAGATACTCAATCACCTGTTCAACCCCTGCCATAATGGCAAAGCCTGCATTATCGGGCACTTTTCTGAAGAACATATCAAAATATGCAATTTCATTGTGCATATTATTCTGAAAATAACCATTTGCCATGGTTATCTCATAAAAATCAGTAAGAAGTGTGTTGTTCATAAGCTTTACACAGCCTTTTCGTTTGTTTAAAAATATATTTGAATTCATTATAACGACGGTCCTTTGTTTAAACATTGATACCATCAATGTTTGAAAATTGTCTTAAAAAACAATTTTCAAGGACCTAATTTCAATAAAATATCAGGAATTTGCAATACAAATTCCCTGACAAAGCAATGCTTTGTCAGGAAAAACACTATATGTGTTTTTCCATAAGATATTCTCATTATATCATTTTCCCCATAATATTGCAAGTGAAATAGTTAAATAAAGTCACATTTAAGCAATTTTTAGTTGATATTGTCAATAATTATAATATCATCGCCTATTTTTTTTATATTTTCCCACTTAATTACTATATCATCCTCTTTTCCCAAAAATCCCATAAGCCGATATGCGCCCGGGACAACCAAAGCCGTCAACCTGCCGTTTTTAAGATCAATTTCCACATCGGAAACAAATCCCAGCCTCGCCCCGTCAGACACATTTATAACTTCTTTTGTTTTAAGCTCATTTATGCTGCAAATCAAACCATTCCGCTCCTTTCCGTATTACTTTATGCCATATGTCCCGCTGATATTCTTTTAATAGTCCAAAAATTAAAAATGCCGTATATCCTCTCTCGGTTTGTGAGATAATGTTTTTAGGAAAATTTTGAGAGGGGATGGATTTTTTGATAAACAAGGTAGATATCTGCGGGGTAAATACATCTAAACTGCCCGTTTTGACCGAGGCACAAAAACGAGAACTGTTTGAAAAAATTCAAAAGGGGGACAAAAATGCCCGACAGGAATTTATATATGGAAATCTGAGATTGGTGCTTAGTGTACTGCAGCGTTTCTCAAATCGGAATGAAAATATTGACGATTTATTTCAGGTTGGATGCATAGGCCTCATAAAAGCTCTTGATAATTTTGATACCTCTCATGGTGTAAGATTTTCGACGTACGCTGTGCCAATGAATGTACCTTGGTGAAAAAATTTTTTCAGGCTATACTGTAAAAGATATTTACATCACCGTTTATTATAACTATCTTTTCCACGCAGGCAAGTATTATATTTCTTCTTTCTGTCGATGTCATATATTCCCAGGTTTCTTTAAGGGTTGAAAGCTGCTTTTTTAGTTTTCTGCGGTTTTTTGAGAGTATCTGCTGTTTTTCCTCGCGTCTTATCTGACTTTTTACCGTTTCAAGGGAGTTTTTAACCTCGGCTATGGTTTCCTTAAGGGCATTATCCCCATCCTCAGCATAAAGAGAATAAAGTCTCTTAAGCTTGTCGTTAAGCTTTTTTTCATTCTCCTTAAGAATCTCAGTAACCGATTTTTCATTTTCTGTTAAAATCTTTGTTTTTTTAATTTCAAAGTGGAATAAATCTTCAAGCAATGCATTTTCGATTTCCTCTGCCCAAACACCTTCATTGGGACAATCAGGGTCTTTTACCATATGTGGTTTACTTTTATCCCGTGAATAACACACAAGCTTGTAGCCGTTTTTGCCCCATTTCTGATATCTCATTTTTGCACCACAATTTCCGCAAAACACAAGTCCCGTTAGCAAATATCCCGCATCGGTTGCCCTTTTGTCTGACCGCTCCTCCATCATCTGCATTGCCTTTTCAAAGGTTTCAAGACTTATAATTGGCTTGTGTCTTCCAGGATACTCTTCACCCTTGTAAACAATAAAGCCTGCATTGGTCTTTCTTGTAAGAATTTGTCTTGCAAGTCTTTCATAGCTTAAATTCAGCATTCTTGCTATCGAGTTTGTTGAGTATCCCGCAAGATACAGTTCATAAACACGCCGTACCGTTTCAGCATCCTTGTTTGGAACAAGAATTCCTTTTTCAATATCATAATCATAGCCAAATGGAACTCTGCCGCCACCCATCCAGTAACCGTTTTTTACACGTTCCTTCATACCCATACTTGTTCTTTCACGGATATTTTCACGTTCAAGCTGTGCAAATGCCGAAAGTATGCCAAGCATAAGTCTGCCCAATGGGGTAGATGTGTCCATACTTTCGTTAAGAGAAACAAAATCTACTCCGTTTGGGTTAAATATATCTTCAATAAGAAAAAGCGTGTCCTTTTGACTTCTTGAAAGTCTGTCAAGCTTGTAAACAAGCACGCATCCCACCTTGCCGTGTTTTATGTCATCAATAAGTCGTTTAAGGTCAGGTCGGTCAATGTTGCTTCCACTGAAACCGCCGTCAATATAGTATTGAAAACTTTTTATTCCTTTTGAAACACAATAAGCTGTCAGCATCTCCTTTTGTGCATCTATTGAATACCCTTCTTCACGTTGAGCATCTGTGGAAACTCGTATATATATGGCTGCATATTTACTCATTTCAATCGGTCTCCGTTTTTATCAAAGCTGTTATTTAAACGACGGTTTACCTTTTCAATGGTCGCTGTCACAATATCATTTTCAATTAAAGGTCTGCTTTCATAAGGACTTTTAACCTTTTTGCCGTTTATATATCTTGTTATTCTCACAAAAACACCTCCGACAAAAGTTTTTCCCGAAAACCGAAGAGTTAAACAAAAAAACGACCCCGAAGAGTCGTTTATGTTTGTTAAATTCCAAATATTTTCTTTGCATTTTTGCTAAGCATCTTTGTCATATCTTCTTTAGAGAAGCCAAAACCGAACAAGGTTTCAAGCTCGTCTTTTGCATCCCACATAGGGTAGTCGCTTGCAAAAAGAACCTTGTCTGTACCGTATTTTGTTATAATCTTTTTAAAATCGGCATTTTCAGCAAATTGAAAGCTTGACGAGCAATCCACATAAAAGTTTTTAAAGCCGCAAAGCTTTTCTGCTGCTTCCTCCCATACAGACCAGCCACCAAAATGTGCACCGATAACCGTTAAATCAGGGAAATTCTTAAGCACATTCAAAACTCTGTCGGGATTTGAGTTGTCATAACGCTTATCCCCTGTATGAATAAGCATTACAAGACCTTTTTTCTCGCAGATTTCATACATTTTAAAAAGTCTGTCTGTGTCCATTTTAAAATTCTGAATATCCGGATGAAGCTTTACACCTTTTAAACCAAGGTCAACAATGTATTGTGTTTCTTCATTCAAATCTTCACAGTCGGGATGAAGTGTACCAAGTCCTGTAAAAAATCCCTTTGAATTTTCCACCTCGGTTGCAATAAATTTATTGATACTTTTAACCTGCTTGGGTGTTGTTGCCACAGATTGAACAACCGCGTGGTCAATCCCCACCTTTTTGTAGGTATCAATAAGATGTATTGTTGTGCCTAAATTATCCGAGCTTACACCATAAAACTTATCGGTTGCTTCAACAGCCTTTGCAGCAATTTTCTCGGGATAGATATGACAATGTGAATCAATTACAAAATAGTCATTATACATTTACGCTGTCACCACACTGTTCGCTTTTTGAAGACCCAATTTTTCAACAGCATCCTCACGCATTTTGTATTTTAAAATCTTTCCTGCCGCATTCATGGGGAATGTGTCAACAAAGTCAATATACTTTGGAACCTTGTGCTTTGCCATATGTGAAAGAACATATTCCTTCATTTCTTCAACAGTCATACTTTCACCGTCTTTAAGGATAATGCAAGCCATAATCTCTTCACCATACTGCTCGTCAGGGACACCTATTACCTGAACATCACTTACCTTAGGATGCGTGTAAATAAACTCCTCAATCTCTTTAGGATAAATGTTTTCACCGCCAC
>JAZRJL010000043.1:0-1831 GCA_045645805.1 Clostridia bacterium
GTCTGAAATGCTTTCAAATGCCATGATTTACCTCCTTAAACTTGGTTTTTGAGTTGCTCAATAAGTGAAGAAAGTTTTTCTTTGCCATGAAAATCAGAATTTTCGATTTCTTTTTCTATGCTGAAAACAGTATTTTTGATTTTTTCAAATCTTTCGGCAAGTCCCAACGCAGATTCAGCATCGATAAGCTTTGCTTCGCCACGCTTTATAAGGTCGTGAGCACCTTGCCTGCTTATTCCGGATATTTCCGCAATTTCCGCAAGGGAAAGGTCATCTCCGTAATAGAGGTCAAGCACTTCTCTTTGCCTTTCGTTTAAAATACCGCCGTAAAAATCCAGCAAGAACACAAAATTGAGATTCTTCATTTCATCACCTGTAAAGCATTTTACTTGACAAGTATACTACTATTATGTCCGTTTGTCAAGCATTATTTTAAAAAATATAAAAAAGGCAAAGTGTTTTCTGAAAAAACCTTGCCTTTGTGAAACTGAGGCGTTGCTGTTATATCTTTCTGACTATTGCAAAACTTACTCCGGTTAATCTGGTTATTTTCCTGATGGAAAGACCGTTGTCTTTCAATTTTTTAATGTGTTTGTCTCTGTCTTTGCGATCTGGCAACTGAAACTCCGCAATGTTAAAAAGCCGGACGGAATCGGATTTGAGTTTAAAAGACTATAACAGGTACAAAAATGCTTTGCTTAATGATTATAAGGAAAACGGCATAGATATATCGGCTTTAAGCGAGCAGGAACTAAACGACAAGGTTTTGGAAGAAGCGATGAGCGATGTTCAGGCTCTTGCATTGGGACTTTCAGCCGGAGCAAATAGCAAATACGGATATGTGAGCATCAACCAAGTTTCAAATGATTTATATGCCATTACAAACATTGATGGAGAAGTGGTGTATAAATCGGCGGAACAGATTGGCAAAAGATATATTGATGCTTCCAAGGATGTACTTGCTCAAAAAACAATTCAGCCTAACTTTGGAAAACGTTCCCCATTGTCCTCGGGGAGAGGGGTGAAGTTTGATCTCAAACGCGACAATCGTGGGAATACATATTGGGAGATAGAAAGTGACAAAGACATATTCCAAGGACTTGCAACAAAAGAAGAATTGAGAGATGCTGCATATAAATTTTTGTTGGGCAATCGTGATAATAAAGTTGTGCTCACAGATGGCAATGGCAATAATATTGAGTTTATTAGACTAAGTGCTGACGAGTTTACTTATGGTAGAGGGAGCCAAGAATTATACGCCTCAACAAACGATAATCTTAATATTTACGAGAAAAAATGCGTATGATTCCAAGTCTTCAGGATATATTACTTAATACATCTGTGGAATGGGATGCTCCTGACCACAAAGAACATACTATGTTTAAAGAACAAGGCTTTAAGAATTACAGGAGCAAGGTAAGAGTTGACAATGTTATCTTTAATACTGTGGTTAGAGTAGGGAAGGCAGCCTTTGGAAATATTTTTTATGACATAAATTTAGAGGTTGACACAATCCTACCTCACGCAAGTAGCGCTTCAGAAAAATCAAAAAACGTGTCAACCTCTGCTAACAACATACCACAAATCAATGGTGTTGTCAATAACTATGATATGCCAAACGCTGAAAATGATGCACTTGAAAATGAACTGAATTTTGCAAGAGAAAACGCATCGGGTATTGAAGAGAACAAAAACGACAGCAGGAAGATGAAACTTGCAAAAAGGGTTATGCGTGCTCTCAACGAGAAATACGGAATAAACTTTAAAATTTACTCAGGTTCAGAAGAATCCTTTATCAATGGCTTTTATGAAAACGGCACCGTATACATAA
>JAZRJL010000044.1:0-7241 GCA_045645805.1 Clostridia bacterium
GAAAATTCACTTTTCAGCATACTACAGCGCGTAGGTCGCTCGTTTATGCTACCAATCGCTCTTTTACCCATAGCGGGTCTGCTCTTGGGTATAGGCTCATCACTCACCAATCCTACAACAATTGCAACCTACAACCTGACAGCAATTCTTGGCCCTGGAACATTTTTAAATACAGTAATGCAAATCCTTGCTCAGACAGGAAGCATTGTATTTGCCAACCTGCCCATTATTTTTGCTATGGGTGTTGCACTTGGTATGGCTGAAAAAGAGCACGGAACCGCTGTTCTTTCTGCAGCAATAGCGTTCTTTATTATGCACCAGACAATTTCAACATTGCTCAGCATAAGCGGTCAGCTTGCCGAGGGCGAGATGCTTTCGGGTACAATTGCAAACGTAGTTGGTATTCAGTCTCTTGAAATGGGTGTTTTCGGTGGTATAATTGTCGGTCTTGGTGTTGCGGCTCTTCATAACCGCTTTTACAAAATTCAGCTGCCAACGGTAATTTCATTCTTTGGCGGTGTAAGATTTGTACCCATTATTTCAACCTTTGTGTATATCCTTGTGGGTATTTTGATGTACTTTGTATGGCCCTTTATACAGCGTGCAATTTACTCGCTTGGCGGACTTGTTTTAAATTCAGGGTACTTCGGCACATTCATTTACGGAACAATCGAGCGTGCTCTTATCCCATTTGGACTTCATCACGTATTTTATATGCCATTCTGGCAAACGGGTCTTGGCGGCAGTATGGTCATTGACGGGCAAACGGTTATGGGTGCTCAGAACATCTTTTTTGCTCAGCTTGCATCACCCAATACCACACAGTTCTCGGTTGAAGCAACCCGTTTTATGAGCGGAAAGTTCCCGTTTATGATATTTGGACTTCCGGGTGCCGCACTTGCAATGTATACCGTTGCCAAGCCGACAAAGAAGAAGGTTGCAGGTGGCCTTTTACTTTCAGCCGCCCTTACCTCTATTATTACCGGTATAACCGAGCCAATTGAATTTACCTTCCTTTTTGTTGCTCCTGTGCTTTATGTAATCCACAGTATTTTTGCCGGTCTTGCGTATATGATAATGCATATTTTGAATGTTGGAATAGGTATGACCTTCTCGGGTGGTATAATTGACCTGTTTCTTTTCGGAATTCTTCAGGGCAACGACAAAACAAACTGGATAAATGTAATCTGGGTAGGTCTTATCTATTTTGCAATATACTATTTCCTTTTCCGCACTCTTATCAGAAAGTTCAACTTTGTCACACCCGGACGCGAGGATGACGAGGCAGAAACAAAGCTTTATACCAGAAAGGACGTAAATGCTGCAAAGGAAGACAAATCAGCACTTATCTGCGAGGGTCTTGGCGGCAAGGAGAACCTTGCCAATGTGGATTGCTGTGCAACCCGACTTCGTGTAACTGTCAAGGACAGCTCGCTTGTAAACGATGCACTTTTAAAGCAGAGCGGAGCATCGGGTATAATCAAAAGCGGTTCAGGCGTTCAGGTAATCTATGGACCAAGGGTGACTGTAATCAAAAGTAATCTTGAGGATTACCTTGATTCAATCTCGTAAAAAATAGGTAAATAAAAATTTAAAAAATTTTTTAAAAAAAGTATTGACAAATATTCCAAACGGTAGTATACTATAAAAGCTGTTTGGATATGCGAGCATGCTGGAATAGGCAGACAGGCACGTTTGAGGGGCGTGTGTCAACCGACGTGTGGGTTCAAGTCCCACTGCTCGCACCAAATACTTTTTTATTTAATAAGAAAATTTATATTGCCGGATTGTGTAAAGGTAGCACAGCAGACTCTGACTCTGTTTGTCTGGGTTCGAATCCTAGTCCGGCAGCCAGAAAAAAGCATCGACTATGTCGGTGCTTTTTTCAATGAAATTTGCCTGCGGCAAGTGAAATACGCTTTGCGTATGAAATATTGCTTCGAAATATGAAATATGCCTTACGGCATGTGTAAGGCATATTTTATTTCACATTTTTCTGCAAGAAAAATATTTCATAATCCGAAGGATTATTTCATATCAACAAAGTTGATATTTCATTAAAACATACTGCATCAAAATAGTTCGGTTTTACTTATTACCAAAAATCTTGACATTGATATTTAAGTCGGGCTTGATTGAAGGGTAAGGCTGCAATGTTTTAGGAAGAATTAAGTTCCAGACGGCATTTTTTTGACTGTTCGTAAAACCGCAAAACTAATTGTAGATACCAAAAAAACTCTCGCTGTTACACAGAGAGAGTTTTTTGTATTTAAACTAAACAATATAAGCAAATTTAATTACTTCAGAGTATATCCACCCTTAACCATAACGATTACGTCATTTTTAGCTTCAATACCTCTGCCGTCGTCGACGGGAACAATAAGCAGATGGTTTGAGGGCATATCTGTACCGTTGCTTAAATCAAAGCCTGCGGTAGTGTCTGCGAGACCGCCTTTTTCGGTTGCAATAACTGTTGCCTTGCCCATTCTGAGTATCAGCTCGCAGCCGTCACTACAAATCAGCTTTTGTCCGGATGTCATATTGACAATTTTAAAGCTTTGAGCGGATGCTGTGCCGCCGGAGTTTATCTCGCTGATTTTATTTTCAACATACTGCTTTATCTGCGGCATAAGCACTGTTTCAATATAGTTCTTTGAAATAAGCGGGTCATCCTGACCGCCCGGCTCGGCAAGAACAATGCTGAATACTGATGCAAGGCACAAAACCACTGCCGCCAGTCTTATTTTACCAAATTTTCTTTTCATTTTTATCACCCCGTAAAAATCTGTTTGTTTTCTATAAAAGTCCAAAGCTTATTTCAAGAGCCTCATTAACTCTTGTCATAAGAGCATCGTCAAGATGCCCGATTTTTTCTTTGAGCCGTCTTTTGTCTATTGTCCGTATCTGCTCGGCAAGCACAACCGAATCCTTTGAAAGACCGTATTCGTTTGCATCAAGCTCGATATGGGTAGGCATTTTTGCCTTGTTTATCTGTGAAGTAATGGCTGTTGCAATAACGGTAGGGCTGTATTTGTTACCGATATCGTTTTGGATAATCAGCACCGGTCTTACACCGCCCTGCTCTGAGCCCACAACAGGGCTAAGATCTGCATAATAAATGTCTCCTCGTTTAACTATCACAATAATTCACGCTCCGCAAGTTATGTTCAGCAAGGCTTAAGGCGTCATTGTCCGAGGACAAGCCCTCTTCTGCCAGCTGACAGTTGATTCGGGACATTTCAAGGTAGCCTTTTTCAAGGCTCTCTCTGTGCTTTTCAAGGCAGAAAGACGTAGTTTCACTGTGTTGCGTTTCTAAACTTTTTGTCCTCACAAAAGCACCCCCGTATCAACCTTCACTTACATCATACGTGAAAATTTTTATTGTGACAGTAAATACATCCGAAAGTGTTTTCTATGTAGCATTTACTCGTCCTTGCCGCCAAGCAGATAATTCACACTTCCTGCCGGCTTGCCGTCCTTAATATAAATACGGGGAATACGCTTGCCCACAATACAGGCAATTTCGTAGTTGATTGTACCCATTTTGTTAGCAACACTCTCGATGGAAATACTTCCATCTCCGCTTGTGCCAAACAGGGTAACCTCGTCACCGATATTTATATTATTGACATTTGTTACATCAAACATACACTGGTCCATACAAATTTTTCCCAACTGATTTACCAGCACTCCGTCAACCAGGGCACAAGCCTTGCCTGAAAGAATGCGAGAATATCCGTCGGCATAACCAACCGCAATGGTTGCAATTTTTGTCTTTTTGTCTGTTATAAAGCTTCTGCCGTAGCTGATGCCTACACCGCTGTCGACCTCCTTGATGTTAATAACACGGGATTTAAAGGTCATCGCAGGCATAAGCCTTAGACCGTGATAGTTAACATCGGATGATGGGTACATTCCGTACATAATAACCCCTGCACGCACCATATCAAGTTGCATTTCGGGAAATCTTGCAAGGGCGGCACTGTTTGCAATATGTTTGACGGGGATATCAAGCCCTCTTTTCGAGAGTTCATCCGTCATTTCGGTAAATCTTTTGAATTGAAGTCTTGTATAGCTGTCATCTGTTTCGTCGGAGGTGGAGAAATGTGAGAAAATTCCCTCAACCTCAATATTCGGCAGCTTGGAAATTTCAGTTATTTTTTCAATTGTTTTAAGGTTTTCTTCCGAATTGTCACCGTAGAGAAAGCCTATGCGGTTCATACCTGTATCGGTTTTAATATGAATTTTTGCAATTTTTCCAAGCTCTGATGCACGGTCTGAAAGCCGTTTCGCAAAGTCAAAGGTAAATACAGCAGGGGTAATTTCAAAGTTCAAAAGGTCATCAATGGAGTCGTCTGCTGAATTACCGAGAATAAGAAGAGGAACGGTTATTCCGCATTTGCGAAGCTGTACCGCCTCGTCAATAAATGCAACCGCCAAGGCATCAGCACCATTTTCAAGCACGGTCTTTGCGGTTTCAAAAACACCGTGTCCGTATGCATCTGCCTTTACTACCCCCATAAGCCTGACATTTGGTTTAAGGCTTTTCTTTATTTCTCTGACATTTTGAGCTATTTTGTCCAGGTCAATTTCTGCCCAGGCTCTTTGAGTATTATTCATTTTCACTCGTCTCCGGTTTTAGTCAAATATTGTTTTTTCTATATCGCAATTTCGTTTAAAGTCGGTGTATTCTACTGTTACAACAGGATTGTTGTTGATATCACGGGTTTCCAGTACAAGTGGAAGAAAGGTTTTGCTGTCAATTTCAAGATTCTGAACATACAGCCTTTCTGACCCGGGAGGTAAAAGACAGCTTAATGTAGTGGTTTTGCCGCCTAAATTGCCGCTTGTCTGAACCGATGTTTCTTCGCTTTTGAAGTATTCATCAAAAAAGTCACAAATAAACATAACATTTTTTCCGCTTATTGCTTTTGCAGAAAATTCGGCATTGTCCCCGAAGCCCGAAAGAACCTTGTATGTGCCGTTTTTAAAGATATACCCGCTGCCTGAAACCTCCTCAGGAGCATCTACAAACAAAGCAAGACGGTCGGGCGCCTGATAAAACTGCCGTACAAAGTAACGGCTTTCGGTTTTGTCGCTTCGTACGGTGACGGTTGCCGCGGCATAAAAGGATTTCATATTGCTGTATCTTTGGTAAATTTCCTTGTATACATCGTGCTGCGAATTTTTCCCGCAGCCGCAAAGGCTTGTCATAAGTACAACGGCAATCAAAATTGCCAAAGTACTTTTTTTCATACAATTTGCCTTTCATATATTTATTATATTATTTCTGCAGACTTAAAATTGCTTTGGGGATGAATATTGCCACATCCGAGGCAAGCATTCCGTATTCGCCAAGTTCGTCTTTTGCCATATCACCTGCAAGTCCGTGGATATACACACCAAGCCTTGCGGCGTCAAAGCTGTCGATACCCTGACCAAGAAATGCTGCAACAACTCCCGAAAGCACATCACCGGTGCCGGCGGTTGCCATACCGGAATTTCCGGTGGGGTTTACAAAATTTTCTCTGCCCGATTGGGCAACAACCGTTTCAAAACCCTTAAGAACAACGGTTACGTCAAAGTTGTCGGCAAAGTCTTGTGCAATTTTTGTTCGGTTTTTTTGTATCTCACAAACGTCAATGCCTGTGAGTCTGGACATCTCTCCCGGATGGGGAGTAATCACAACCTGACACTTCTTTTTATTAAGCATATTTATATTCTTGCCAAGGGCGTTAAGACCGTCGGCGTCAATCAGTAGCTTGCCCTGATAAGTATTCAAAAGTTCTTCAAGAAGCAACGGGATATCACGGCTTTGCCCAAGACCCGGCCCAAAAACTACAACATCCTTGCCTTCTGTAAGCTCGAAAATTCTTTTTGCAGCAAGGGCCGAAATTATTCCGTCATTTTCGGGAAGTCCCACGGTCATAAGCTCGGGATAAAAGCCTGCGGCAATTGCCCGTTGGGATTCGGGAACAGCCAATGTAACAAGTCCTGCTCCTGACCGAAGCAGAGAATATGCCGAAAGTACAGCCGCACCTGTCATACCTTTTGAGCCAGCAATGACCAACGCTTTGCCAAAATCAGCTTTATTTGTATTGGGACTTCGTTGTGGCAAAATACGGCTCATTTCTTCCTTTAATGGGTTTAAAACAAAGCACGGTTCGCCACCAAAAACAACAGCAACAGCGGTTGTTTTGTTGTGGGAAAGACTTAGGGAAACCTCGCTTTTTTCACCATTAAATACAATATAGGGCATACCTTTCGGGGTATGGTTTACCGAAATGTCCTTTAAATTAAAGCCTGAGATTCCTGTGCCAAGGTACTTTGAAAAAGCCTCCTTTGCGGCAAAAAATCCCGCAAGAGTTTCAAAGCGGCAACCGGTTTCGGTGTAATAGCTTAGCTCGCAATCCGTGAAAACACGGGCAAGAAAGCCATCGTTTTTAAGCACAGCATCTTTAATACGCTGAATTTCAATTATATCAATCCCGCAGTTTTTCATATCAGCGGTTTTTTAGGATTGCGTTTTGCAATCTGGTCGATTATTTTATCACTTGGGTTAAAGAGCAGCATTATTCTTGTCAAACCCTCGTCATAAACCGTAAAGAATATATCATCGGCATTTTTATCACGACAGGCATAGACCTTTTTTATATCGCTGTTTTCTATATAACGGTTAAATTCAGGGTTTTTGCGTGTGCCAAAATCCTCAAGGTTTCGGATGTATACCGTAACCATTCTTTTGCGACGTTTTTTGCCCATAATTTTGTCAACGTCTATCTCGGCATTGACAAGAGAATACTCATATTCCACATCAACGGATTGAAGAAAATAATAAACACCATAAAATACCGCAACCACAAGAAGAAGTACAACTGTGCCGAACTTCATAAAAACAGGCAGAACAACAGTGAGTAAAATTGATGCAAGAACTGCCCCTAAGGCGAGAACACCCAGTACGGCAAGATAGTCTGTTGCTGTCTTCTTTTTTCTGACAAGTTCTTCAATAAATATGGTTTCCATTTTAAAAATCCTTTCGTTTAATACGGGCAAACATGGTAGGGACGGTTATTAAACGCCCGATTGTTTTAATTTTTATTCCCTGAATGTGGCGTATGAAACCATTCCTTTTCGTCGCGTTTCAAAAATCCCATTATACCTATGGGAATCCACGAGAGAATGTAAACAACAAAGCCCATAAAATTCTTCATTATATTTCTGTCAAGTCTGCCGTCGTTATA
>JAZRJL010000045.1:0-9361 GCA_045645805.1 Clostridia bacterium
AAAAGGTCAATTACATCCTTGCCGTGCTGAGGCTCGGTGTAGTGGTATTTTTCGTTGCTAATTAAGTTTTTTACAGACCTTGTATTTTCGTCTGATGCACAAAGACTTGTTACGGTGTCGATGATACCATCAAGGCGTTCTTTGGGAAAGGCACGGCTTTCGATCAAAATTTTGCAAACCGCAAGGGTTTCACCTGCGGTAAGCTTGCCTGCACCGGTCATTGAATAGTGGTTATTTTTGCGGTCGTATACGATGTCCCGACCCTCAAAGTTTAACCCATCACTTTCACACAAGACATTGCGTATCTGCGCAATGTCTCTTTTGATTGTTCGGGGGTCAACACCATAATCAGCCGCTGCTCCCTCAAGGTTAAAGGTTTTGCCTTCTAAAAGCTGGCAAAAAATATTAAGTACGCGTTCTTGTCCGTTCATTTCGTATGACATTTTTTATGTCCTCCAATATTTATTATTTGTTATCAAGTGGTTCTATACTGATTGGTGTTCCTTTCATATCTTTATCTGAGATTGGATGTTTGATCCTATGGAGAGGCTGGCTTTCATACATCTCCGTCGTAAATTTTCGATGCAGGTCTGATCTTAGAAGTTGCTTTTTGATTTCATCTTTATTCTCAGAACAGAGTCTGTGACGAAGCTTTGTCTTAAAGAGGGATATGATTTTCTCTTTTTTTGTTGTATAAAGATCTATTTTACCTTTCCGGATATCCGTGCATAAGTCGATAAAGGCTTTTAATGCAATAAAAGTGGTAATATCTTTGCTTACGATTTTTACCGGTGACATAAAAACATAAGTTCGGTAATAATACAACAAGCTAATGGTACGCAAGTGAGCTTCGTCTTTGATGATATTCAGAATATCATTTAAAGCGTCTTCTCTGCAAACGATGCCAAAAGTATTTGCAATAGTTTGTGCGAGGGGCTTGAGAATATCCCAAATCAAGGCAGGGTGCATCATTCGCTGGTATGCGTTCTTATAAATTGCGTTTTCTGCAAATATCTCTGCTTCCTTATGCATTATATAAAGGTCAAGGTCTTTACTTTCGGGTGTAATATTTTCTTTAACCACGGGTATTTCGCCTTTGTTATCGGCATAGATTGCGTTTTTGATAAAGGCAGTGATTTTTTTGTCAGGTGTCATTGGACATCTTTTTTTTGCACAGATTCCTACCGGCCCATAATACAAACGACGTTTGTTGAAATTTTGACTATTTGACTCTTCTATAAACATAGTATCAGGCGTATAAATGTCGGTTTTGTTGCAGTAAAAAATTTTAAGATTATCACTATTTTTATTAAAAGTGATTAAAAAGAACATCGTTTCGGCATCTGTAAGCCTTTCATCGCTTGTTATCTGAATGAAAACATATTGTTTTCCCAATGCATTTGAGAATTTTTTAATTTCAAGCTTTTGTGGATTGGTATCAATATATTCTTTCCATATATCAAGGACAAATTCTTTTTCCTTCTCTGTTCCGCAGGCAAGGTAGAACAAATCAGGCACATCGAAAATTCTGTCAATCAATCTTTCTTTAAAGGATATAGGCAGACCGTCATCCAGGTAGTCTGACAGTTTTTTTGATTTGGGTCTGGAATTAAAGGTTGGAAAATAACGTGTACCAAAGCCAAGCTTTACTGCTTTATCAAAGTGCATAGTTGACTTTTTTTCGTTTTTGTTGTAAGTATAAAGTCCCTCGTGATAAACATAGCCCATGAGCAAGTGGGCAAAGGGGACATCAAGAGCAACCGCTTCTTTAAGATATGACATTGCATCGTCGGAGGACATTTTTTTCATATTTCCCTGAAGAAATTCGTAAAAAACCGCTGCCAGTGCAGGACCATATTTTTGAGCAGAGGATTTCTTCAGCCATTCAATGGCGGCAGCTTGCTTGTCCCGTGAAAGGTTTACTTTGTACATCAAAAATTCTGCCTGAGGATTTTTGTTTTGTGCTTCGGTTTTTATAATGTTCATACCGGCAGAAAGGTCAATTTCGATACCGTTTAAACCGAAGACTAGCTTTTCAGCAAAATTCAGGCGTTCCTCAATGGAGTCGATGCTTTTAAGAAGTTCCATATTTTCTTTACTCATTATATCCTCTCCTTTAATATTCTGCATTGCTATCTGTTTTCCCTTTATTTTAGGACAAAACAGGGACGAATAATGTCCCTTAAACTATTTTGTGATGGTGAGATTGCTGACAGAAACATCAATGCCATTTTCCTTTGCCAGTTTGTTCAAAGCGGAGCAAATGGGTTGGCTTTCTGCATTGATGATTTTAATAAGTAGGGTTTCGAGTATGCTGCTTGGCAGCTTTTTAACAGCTAATGCAGCAATTTTTGTAAGTATTCGTTTTAATAAGCTGTTGTTTTCGGATTTATCAGACAATTCTAAAATTTTATTACCCACACTTTTATAGTTTATTTCGTTTATCTTTAAGGTTATCTTTGGCATCTCGGGTATCTCCTTAAGTTTTTTATAATGTAATGATATAATACGACAGGGACAGGTAAAGTCCTTTAAGAACTAAGAATAATTTTTTGAAAAAAGTATTTAAAGGACGAATTATGTCCCTTTGCGTTTGTATAATGAGGACAGAAAAGGGGGAGAGAAAATGAATATATTAGATTCGTTAATTTGGGATTTTGACGGCGAAGTTGTTTTTTGCAGAAAATGTAACAAGGCAAAGGTTATTGAATACGAGAGTTCTCTAAGCGGTAAATTGGGTTATATGGTGGGTTCAGCTATTGTAAAACTATTGGAAATATTCATTGTAAGAATGAGACAAAGAAATATAAAAAATAAAATTATAGTTTTACATGATGTAGCCTCTAAAAGTGAATTGTCGGAGAATAATCCTCACCAAAATCGTAATAAAAGCGGTAATTATTTAAAGCGTTATGGTGTGTGCAACGAGTGTCTTAAAAAGGGTAAAGTGAAAACGGTTTTTGATGAAAAACATTTGCTAAGCAAATATCTGGATATGGTAAATGAATTTAAAAACAAAACGCAGCATATTGAGTGGGAAACGTATATGGATATAAATGAAAATCCAACCTCAGAGTTACTGGCAGATATCAATCCTCAGGCGTTTGAAAAACTGAAGAATTCAAAACATTTCGGGATAAAAAAAGAAAAACGCAGATTGGCGGAACGCTATATTAATGAAGCGGTGAATGATATAGTGGCTCTTGCTCAGAAACGGGTTGACAAAGATGAAGAACTTCAAAAGCTTAAGGTTGAAATTGTTGAGGCAGAAAAACAGGTAAAGGAGTTCCTTGAAGGTTGCGGTGAAGTGATAAAGGGTTATACCGTTATCGGCAGGCATATAGGATTTATTCCAAATCCGGATAAACAGAAAAAACTTTCGGAGATGTTTCCGGATAAGGTTTTTACCAATGAAAAGTTCTATGATGTTGAAAAATTTTATAAAAAGGAAATTCAAGGAATTATTGATGATACAGGGAAGCTAAGCTGTAACAAAGAAATGTTATTTAATTATGACTTGGTCAACAGGCTTTCGGTTAAGATTTCAAAAATGGATTTTTGGAGATAGAGTATGGGAAAAGAAATTAAAATAAAAGTTAAGGGAGAAATGCTGCATTGCAGAAAATGTAAAAAAGTCAAAGTGGTTGAGCATTTGATACCATTGAAAGTTTTTTTGTGCAAGGATGAGATAAAGATTCAGGAAAGTTTTTCTATACGCGAACTGGCGCCTGATTATAATTATGAAAAAGAAGGCTACTATAAACATTCCTATGGTATTTGTGAGGAGTGCATGCGGGCTGATGAGAAAGGTATCATACTAAGTGGAAATCATCCACTGTTAGGATACTGGAAGGCGGTCAGTGCATTTGAAAGGAGAGCCAATAGGATAAAAAATAGATGGATAGATGAATATATTATGCAGATATCTAAAATTGCAGCTGATAAAATAAGCTATGAGAGGTTTGTCAGGCGAAAAGAATTTAAACGGAATAATTATCTTAATAATGAAAATAGGATTAATCTGGAAAAATTAGCATCATTTTATAAAAGGGCAATAGAAACTGAAAAAGATAAAAAGCTCAGCAAACTAAAAGAAAGAGTATTATTAAGAGAAAGGGATGCTGCAGATTTTTTAGAGAACTACGATGATATTATTACCTGCTATATTTTAGATGATAACCGACCGTTTTTGAAGTTAAGGACTGTTGATGTGAAGAGAATGAAGCGGGTGTGCCCTGGTAAAATATTGACGAACAGCAAATTTTATAATTCATTTAAATATTCGAAAAAAGTTTTTGTAAATGATTTAAACGATAAGGAAAGATTTAATGTTATTAAAGAGTCTGATTTAGAAGAGGTGTTTAACTGGTCATCGTTGGCTTTACAGGAAATAATAAAACTTTTGCCGTAAAAAAATAGTAAAGGAGAAATAGGTTATGAGAAATTTAGTAAAAAACGCAGTAAAAGTTGCAGCAGTGGCTGCGACAGTATGGGCGGTAAAGAAATTTGAGTTGGATAAAAAGATTAAAGATAAGTGGGAAAAATCGAAGCATGCACAAGTTCCTGCAAATCAGAATGATGATGAAGATTATGGTTGTTTTGATGACAATGATGACGATTGCCTTGAAGAATAGCAAAAAAGGAGGAAAAGACAATGAGAAAACTAGATGATTTGGATATTGGATTTTCACTTGGTACTGTTTTTGGAATGGGAATAACGGGTTGTTGTGTGTTGGCGGAATATATCGTGAAAAGTTATAAAAGATTGAAGTCAGCCAAGATTGCACAAAAGAGGTTGTTTAATGAAATAGACCGAGACCTTGAAAACGAAGAAAATGAGAGTTTTTGAAAATAGATGGAGGATATAAATTTATGGAAATTGGAAAATTTAAAGAAAAAATATATGCAGAACTTAAAAAGGGAGTTCTGGTATCGCATCGTGATATTGCATCGCGATATGAAACAGAAGAAATGACCGCTATCAAAATCCTTGAAGAGTTGAAAGAAGAAAGAAAGGTTGAACTTGTGCCAGCGACATTGGGGAATTCAATAGATTCTAACTGCAGTACACTTTATATGAAACGTTAAAACAAAAAGCGGCTGTTTTTTCAAAAATTAGTCGCTTTTCACATCTCTCAACCCCTTGTGTACCAAGGGTTTCCAACTGTTGCCAGTGTTTCAACATCCCACTGGATTGTAAAGTGTCCGGTATCACGCATTGCACCGACTACGGCATTGTTGTAGTCACCGTAGGGTGCACGGAACAGGGTGGGTTTTACTCCTGTTATTTTTTCAATTTTCTTGTCGCAGTTTTCTACTTCCTCTTTCATTTTTTCGACGGATATTTGTGTCATATGCGGATGGGTATCAGAGTGGTTCATAATCTCGTGTCCTGCGTCTGAAAGCTGTTTTACCGAGTCGGGAAATTTATCAACCCAGCCGCCAACTATAAAAAAAGTTGTTTTCACATTATACTTATTCATAATTTCAATTAATTGCCCCGTATCCTCATTGCCCCAGGCGGCATCAAAACTGAGTGCAACAATTTTTTCGGTTTCAGGCTTTTGTACGCAGTAAATAGGTAAATCCCGCTTTGTACCTGATACAGGCAAAACCTCACTTTTACCTATGTAAATCAAAGACAATGCTATCAAAAATACCATTACAAGCATTATCCCAGTTCGTTTTGTAATTACAAAAATCTTCATAATAAAAATCCTTTCTGAATAATCTGTTTGATTATATATATTCATAAAGAAATTTATTTATCAAAAAACTTTCATATTGTTAAGTAGTTGGTTCAGTTTCGAGTGCAAATCTCAAAACTTTTCTGCAGAAAGATGCGAAGACAAGCTGTTTTTTAGGATGGGGTTAATGTTTTTCAAACCAACTGCTCAAAACGAACAAGAATATTTGTGAAAAATGTCGATTATAGGTGGATTTTGTTGACATTACGGCAAAAATATGTTACACTCAAACCAAATTCAGACAGGGGCGATTTGTTATGAAATATTGCAACAATTGTGGCGCAGAGATTGCAAAAGAGGCTGTAGTTTGTGTTAAATGCGGTGCGGAGCAGACGGCTTTGAATAACACAAAGGATAAAGGCGGCTGCGGTTGGGGTTGTCTGGGATTTTTTGTTCCCATTGTGGGTCTTATACTTTATATTTTGTGGCGGGATAGTCATCCTAAAAATGCAAAGTCTTCGGGACTTGGGGCAATTGTATCTCTTGTGGGTGTTATTTTGTTTTATATAGCATATGCAATATTCTTTGGTATGATGATTGCCGAAATATTTGGCTTTGGCCCTGCAATCTAAGCTTTGGTAAAGGAGAGAATGTAATGAAAACCTTAAATAGACTAAAAAAAATATCTCCTGTGGTTGCAGGGGTTGTTTATGTTGTGTATGCGGCAATCCTGATGCTTTCGGGAATAAGGGGGATGGGTATTGTTTCAAGTCTTGCAATTCTTGGTGTTGGAATAACCTGTTTTATTAAAAAAACCGAACCAATTAAAATGGGGTTGCTTCTGTTTTGTGCATTGCTTAGCTTTCTGTCGGTTTTTTTAACCTTTTTAGGTTTTGTACGGATGCTTTTTGAAGGCGTTATTTCCATCATAGACTTTATAAGAATACCTTTGTCGTTGTTTACATCGGCACTAAGGGTTGTTTCTTTGGCGGTGCTTGCAGCTTTAGTATTTGTTTCATGGAAGAAGATATCAAGTATTATTACAAAGTTCTGGTATGTTCCGGCGGTGATTACGGTTGTTTCGGCATTGATTGATGCAGTTATCAGAGTTTTTAATTTGATAGCTTATGGAATGAATTTCGGACACTTTTTCTTTGGATTTCTGTTTGATACGATTGTAATGATACTGCTTTCGGGAATTTATGCTGTTGGTCAGGCTGCACTTGGGTTAAGCACCGTGGCTGAGAATGAAAAGACAGAAAATGAGAACGTTGATGACGCCCAATTTGCAGTTGAAACACAGCAGACAGCAAATGAAAACGAAATAGATTAATGATAAATAAAAAACAGTTTTTGGAAAAAATTATTTTTTTGGCGGTGTTTGCTGTAATTGTATTTGCGGCACGGCAGTTTGGAATAAGCTGTATTATGCTGTATTTGACCAATATCCCATGCCCCGGGTGCGGAATAACACGTGCTTGTCTTTCTGCATTAAAGCTTGATTTTGCACAGGCGTTTTCGTTTAATCCCATGTTTTGGTCAGTTCCGGTTTTGATTTTGTACTTTTTTTTTGATGGAAGCTTGTTCAAAAACAAAGTGTTTGACGCCAGTTTACTTTGCGGTATAGGAATGGGTTTTTTGTTAAATTGGGTAATTAAGCTTTTGCTTTTGTTTCGGTGAAACATAGTGAAAGGGCTTTTATATAAAAGGAGGAATATTTATGTTTTGTAAAAATTGCGGTCAGAGCATGAATGACAATCAGGCTGTCTGCCTTAACTGCGGAGTTAAGGTTGGTACAGGAAGCAAGTTTTGTGCAAATTGCGGAAAGGATATAGCACCCGATGCATCTGTTTGTCTAAACTGCGGAGTTGCTGTTAAAAAAGCGACAGGGGACCTTGCGGGCAAGGACAAGGTAACAATAGCCTTGGTTTGCTTTTTCCTTGGTGGGCTTGGTATTCACAACTTTTTGATGGGCGAAAACAAAAAGGGAATTACAAGAATTGTAGCGTCATTATGCTGTGGTCTTGGCGAGCTGCTTGCCTTAATTGACTTCATCAAAATTCTAATTGATAAGTATGAGGTTGACCCTGAAAAGCTTATATAAGTAATATACATATGTAAAAACAAGACCTTGCGGTTGCAGGGTCTTGCTTTTTTTGAGTTACAGATAACCTTTAATATCCTCGGCAAGGCTTTCTTCAAGAGCAATAAGGCGTTTTGTAATATCCTTGCTTTCGTCTGATGCGGCGGCGTATTGGTTCAAATATCTGTTAAGAGATTTTATTCCCATATGGCAGCCGTCGGTTATTAAATCGGCAATTGTTTTGTCGTTTTTATCCATTGAAAGCATAATGTTTGTTTTTAGCCATGACATACTTGATGCCATAATGTTTGGATCTTTGTCCTCGTCGTGCGCCTCGTTTATAAGGCGGTGGGTTTCGCTGCCCAGTTGTTGGTGTTTTTCCTTGTTGTCAAGAAGAATTTGCTTTAATTTTTCGTCCGAAACCTTGTCTAATACCTGGTCAATTGAATTGACCCCCATTTTTATTCCTGAATTACATTCTCTTAAAAGTCTGACTGTATCTTCGTTTGCCATTTTTTTACTCCTTTCATTTGTTCTCGTATTATATTTTATCCACAATTGAAAAATTTATATATTAAAATCCTTAATTTGGGACATAATGAATTTGTCTGCAAAAAGAAAATATTTACATTACATTCTGCAGACAGAAAGGGTTGGAGAATATAATGAAAAGTTATGTTGCAATTGAAGGTATTGTTGCCAGAGAAATACTTGATTCCCGTGGCAATCCCACCGTTGAGGTAGAGGTGTTTACCGAGGGGGATGTTGTTGGCAGAGCGGCTGTACCATCGGGGGCATCTACCGGCGCGTTTGAAGCCTGCGAACTTCGTGATGGTGACAAAAAGAGGTACAACGGCCAGGGTGTCTTGAAAGCGGTGGAGAATGTTAATGAGGAAATTGCGGATGCATTGCTCGGGTATAATGTTCTTGACCAGCCGGAAATTGACCGAAGGCTGATTTCCCTTGACGGAACACGAGATAAGTCACGGCTTGGTGCAAATGCTTGTCTTGCAGTATCGTTAGCCTGTGCCAAGGCGGCAGCGGCAACACTTGGACAAAGCCTTTATAATTATATAGGCGGTGTAAATGCAAAAAAACTGCCTGTGCCTATGATGAATATAATTAATGGTGGAAAGCACGCAGATAATTCAATATCCTGTCAGGAATTTATGATTATGCCGGTTGGTGCAGAAACCTTTGCCGAAGCCTTAAGATGGTGCAGTGAGGTGTTTCATACACTTAAAAAGCTTTTAAAAGTAAAAGGATATTCCACAGCTGTTGGTGACGAGGGCGGATTTGCACCAAACCTTAAAAGTGACGAGGAAGCTGTACAGATTATTCTTGAAGCCATAGAAGAAAGTGGTTTTAAACCATATGATGATTTTAAAATTGCCCTTGACCCTGCATCAACCGAAATGTACGAGGCGGCAAAGGAAAAGGGCGAAGCCGGAAAGTATTATTTCTGGAAGACAGACAAAATGCTTTCTGCTGAGGAAATGGTGGAGTTCTGGGCGGATTGGGTATCAAAATATCCGATTATATCCATTGAAGACGGTATGGCTGAAGAGGATTGGGAAGGCTGGGATATGCT
>JAZRJL010000046.1:0-70127 GCA_045645805.1 Clostridia bacterium
TGTCAGGTTGTAGGTTGCAATTGTTGTAGGATTGGTGAGTGATGAGCCTATACCCAAGAGCAGACCCGCTATGGGTAAAAGAGCGATTGGTAGCATAAACGAGCGACCTACGCGCTGTAGTATGCTGAAAAGTGAATTTTCTGTACGTGATTTCATTTTATTTTATCCTTTCTTTAGGTTTTATAAATAAAGGCTTTTGTGCCAATGTTTGCTGATTTTTGTGGAACAGTCTCAAAGCTTTTCAGCTTTTCAGGATTGGTTACAACCACCATTGTAGTTGTTTTGTAACCGGCATTTTTTATTTTGTCAAGAGACGCACAGGCAATTGGTGTGCCCGCATTTATTCGCTGACCTTTTTTGACAAGAGAGCTAAAATGACTACCCTTAAGCTCAACCGTGTCAAGACCAATATGAACAAGCACCTCAAGACCATCATCCGTGGTAATGCAATATGCGTGAAGGGTTTCGGCAACATCCGATACTGTCCCGCTTGCAGGGCTGAAAAAATCATTACTTTGTGGAATAACCGCAAACCCCTCGCCAAGAAGTTTTTTTGAAAAAACCTCGTCTTCAACCGCACTTATATCAATGATATCGCCTTTGGTCACTGAATTGAGTGCCTTTTCCTTTTTAAAAAAATCAAACATAGGTACGCTTCCTTTCTAATCCAGATTTCGTATTACTTCTCTTATTTTAAGGACCTGAGACGGCGAAACCGAAAGCTCGTCAACGCCAAAGTCCAGAAAAGTTTTTGTAAGCTCGGTATCAGAGGCAAGTTCACCGCAAATTCCTGCCCATTTGCTGTATTTGCGGGCATTTTGACAAACCGTTTCAATAAGTCTTAATACCGCAGGATGACGGGGGTCTAAAAATTGGTCAATGTGATAGTTTTGTCGGTCTGCCGCAAGAGTATACTGAGTAAGGTCATTTGTGCCTATGCTGAAAAAATCAACCTCGGGGGCAAGAATATCCGATATAATTGCCGCCGCAGGCGTTTCAATCATTATTCCTACCGAAATTTCAGGATTGAAAGTAATATTCTCATTTTTTAGCTCTGTCATACATTCCGAGAGAATGGCTTTTGCCCGTGTTACCTCCTTCTTTGAAGTAATCATCGGAAACATAACCAGAATATTTCCAAAAGCCGAGGCACGGAGTATGGCACGAAGCTGGGCTTTAAAAATACTTGTTTCGGTAAGGCAAATTCGGATTGCACGATAGCCAAGGGCAGGGTTTTCCTCTTTGGGCAGATTGAAATACGGAATGCTTTTATCCGCTCCTATGTCAAGAGTGCGTATGATTACCGGCTTGCCGCCCATCCCCTCGGCAACCTCTTTATACTTCAAAAACTGCTCGTCCTCGGTAGGAAAGTTGTCCTTTTCAAGGTACAAAAACTCACTTCTGAAAAGACCTATTCCCCCTGCATCATTTGCCACAACTGCAGGCAAATCCCTTGGATGCCCAATGTTGGCATATATATTGATACGCTTGCCGCTTTTTGTCTCGTTGGGTTTATTCTTCAGCTCGGTAAGAAGCTTGGTATGCTCTGTTTCAAGCTTTTTGCGGTGCTTGTAGTCCTGAATTTTATCCTCATCAGGGTCAATGTAAAGTGCTCCGCTGTGTCCGTCTAAAATGGCAAGCCTGCCGTGATACTCGGCACTGATTTCACCTGTATTTATTACAGCGGGAATATTCATTGTCCGTGCAAGGATCGCTGTGTGCGAGGTCTTTGAACCGTTAAAGGTTACAAATCCTAAAATTTTGTCCTTGTCAAATCGTACTGTTTCGCTTGGTGTAAAGTCATCGGCAACCACTATGGAAGGCTCTGAAAGGCAGCTGCTGTCATTGCAGCCGCCTGTTATGGCAGAAATCAACCGCTCGGAGATATCACGCACATCAGCAGCCCGTGCCTGCATATATTCGTCCTCCATTTCGCCAAAGGTTTTGGCAAAAATGTCTGAGGTATAGCTGATGGCATATTCCGCATTGACCGATTGTGTCTTTATCATATTTGAAATAGCGTCGCAAAAGTCACCGTCTTCAAGCATCATAATGTGTATCTGAAAGACCTGAGCGTTTGCCTCGCCCACGCTTACAACAGCTTTTTCATAAAGCTCCTCAAGCTGTTTCTTTGCTAATCTTTGTGCTGTTTCAAACTTTTCAAGCTCCTTTTCGGGAGCATCGGTTTTCAACCGCTTTATAACTCTTTCGTTCTTATTAAAAAAATGAAGTCTGCCCATTGCCAGAGAGTTGTAGACCGATATTCCGTTAATTTCAATCATTTTATGATATCACTTCCTGAATGATGTTTCTTTGCGTTGTTATAAATGTTTCATCGACATTTATTATAAACAAAAAAAGTATAACTATACCAAAAAGGTACAATTATACTTTTGTTTTAGTTTTTCAATATCAGTTTATTTTTTGTTTATTTGAAGAAGCACTCCCGAGGCAAGAACAAACACTATGCCCGCAAGCTGATATACCGAAAATGGCTGCATCAGCACCAAAGTTCCAACAATCGCCGAGGTTACAGGCTCAGCACAGGCAAAAATCGATGCACGGGTTGCAGAGGACAGCTTAAGCCCCAGGGTGTAAAGTGTATAGGTTGTAATGGTGCAGATAAAAATTATAGCTGAAAGGTTTAATATAACCTCCCGATTTTCGGTAATAAGGGGCAAGGTTTGCCAAAGATTTGGCACAAACAATCCAGCAAGTCCTGCAAAAACTGCGGTGTACAGTGTAACGGTTATTGAATCGTATTTTTTTAATGCAAGCTTTCCAAAGATGCTGTAAAGGCCATAGAATAGACCCGAAGCAAGTCCCAAAGCAAGACCAAGGGGCGTAATTGAAAATCTGTCTGAATCTAAAACACCCGTAACAAAAACACAACCGCAAAATGCAAGCAAAAGTACGACTATTTTCTTTAATGTAACCTTTTCATTAAAAAATATAATCGAAAAAATCATTATCCATACCGGCGAGGTATACATCAGAATATTCGCCACAGCCACGGTTGCAAGGGGAATTGTTGCAAAATACAAGGTAGAGCTTACAAATATGCACAGAACACCTGTGCAGGCAAAAATCCAAATATCCTTAAGATGTATTTTAACCAGCTTTCGGTCAAAAATAAGAACAATAAAAAACATAAACACCGCAGAAAATATCCAACGTAGTGCCGATATATGAAGAGAAGAAATCCCAAGCTGGTTCAGTTTTGTCACAAACGGTCCTACCAAACCCCAGAGAATTCCTGCAAGAAGAACAAAAAAGTCAGCAAATTTTTTCATAAAACCCATCCTTTTTTATAATTACCTGATAAAGTATACCACAGATTAGATGCATTTTCAATTAAATATTGCAAAGGTTGACAAAATAAGGCAAAAATAGTATTCTTAAATGGTGAAATTCAATTCGGAGGAGAATATGTACAAAATATCAAAGCTTAGAAACGGAATTCGTGTTGTCTGCGAAAATATAGATTATGTAAGGTCAGCGTCAATCGGTGTATGGATTGGTGCAGGCTCGGCAATGGAAACTTTGGAAAACAACGGTGTTTCCCATTATATCGAGCATATGCTTTTTAAGGGAACAAAAACCCGAAGTGCACGGCAGATTGCTGAATTTATGGACAGTGTTGGCGGTCAGCTTAATGCGGTTACTTCAAAGGAATATACCTGCTTTTACGCCAAAACTCTTACACAGCATCTTGGAATGGCTGTTGAAATCCTTTCGGATATGCTGATAAACTCCACCTTTTTAGAAGAAAATATCGAAACCGAACGAAGGGTAATTGCCGAAGAAATCAGTATGGGCGAGGACGACCCCGAGGATTTTGTTCACGATTGCCTGAGCAAAATTTTGTGGAGTGGAGCATCCCTTGGCTTTCCCATTGGCGGAAGTCAGGATAGCCTTGCAAAAATCAGCAGACATACAATGCTTGATTATATGGACACCTTTTACAAAAGTGAAAATATCGTCATTTCGGTTGTGGGAAATTTTGATGAGGACAGCCTTTTTACCATGCTTGAAAGCTCCTTTGGCAAAATTAAATCAGGCTTTTCAAATCCATACACTCAGGATAAAATTGAAATCAGCAAAAATATAAAGGTTGTCACAAAGGACATCGAGCAATGTCAGCTTTGTATGGGACTTGGGGGCTTTGCCCGTGATGACCAAAGACGTCACAGCCTTTATATAATGAACGCAATCTTTGGCGGAAATATGAGCTCACGACTTTTCCAAAAGGTCAGAGAGGAAATGGGCCTTGCATATTCCATTTATTCATATGCAAATACCTATCAGAAAAACGGCTCGGTGGTTATCTGTGCAGGACTCAACAATCAAAAATTGACCGATGCACTTTCGGCAATCGGTGACGAGATAAAAATTCTCAAAAGGGACAAGCTTTCAAAAGAGACGGTTGCAGTTGCCAAGGAACAAATGAAAGCATCTGTCATTATGGGTCTTGAAAGTATGTCTGCACGAATGAGCAGCTACGGAAAATCCGTCCTTTACGGTCAGCCCCTTGAAACCCTTGAAGATACCATAAAAACAATTGACAGTGTTACACACGACACGGTTGCAGACGTAATTGATACCGTTTTTGACCGCGACAGACTGAATATAGCCGTTTGCGGAAAGCAAACCGAAACAAAAAAAGAAATCGAAAATGCAATAGAATTTTAAAAAATTCTTTTTAAGGACATACAAAATGTAGGGGCGAACTGTGTCCGCCCGCCGTTATAATATAACTACTTCTTCTCAAATTCCTTACCGTTAATCAAAAAATCAATGGACACATTAAAATATTGCGACAGCCTGTTAAGCATATCAAGACTTGGCTCACGCTTGCCTGTTTCATAGTGAGAAAGAGCCTCCCGTGAGATATTTAAATCCAACGCAACCTTAAGCTGATTAAGGTTGCGTTCTTTTCTTATTTGCTTTAAACCTTTCATTACTACACACCTCTTGACTTTATTGTAACAATCTGTTACAATAATTATGTTACAAAATGTAACTTGGCTTGTTTGCAGCATATACATCAATAACAGTACTTGTATAAATAGGTAATAAGTGGTATAATGATTGCGTAGGGCAGGGGCTTGCTCCTGCCGAAAAAGGTTTTATGCATCTGCCGAATTGCAGTCAAAAGCCCTCCTTGTGTAAAGGAGGGTGGCACGCAAAGCGTGACGGAAGGATTGTAAAAATATTTCATTATAAAAACAATAAAAATCAACATAAAAGGAGACAAAACAGCAATGACATTAACAGTTAAAAGGATTTTAGCGGTAGTCTGCATTGTGGCAATGCTTTTGGGGCTCGCAATACCCGCAGCAGCAACAACAGTTTCAAGGAAAACACAAATCATAGTTCTGCAGCCATTTGGCACAAAGGTTTATGGTGACGCACCCTTTAAGGTGACGGTTACCCCTGACCCAGATTCAGGACTTACGGATTTTATCTACATAAGCAGCAATCCAGACGTTGCGGATATCTCCGACGGCGGAACTGTTACAATTAAAACGGCAGGCGAGACGAATATTACGGTAGTTCAGCTTGGCAACGATGAATATTCACTTACATTGGTTACCCAAAAATTAGTCGTAATTTCACAAGAGGATTCTCAACATTTTACAAGAGGCACACTCTGCCATAAGCTTGTTGATATTCTTGAAGTTGATATTGACTCTGAGAGCTTGGAAAACGTGTTCACCGATATAACTGTGGAGCACGAGAATTATGATGCAATTCTTTGGATGGCTAATATGGGGTATATCAACGGCTATGAAGACGGTTCATTCATGCCTGAAACGGGATTAACAAATGCCGAGCTTGCCGCAATGCTTACAAGAATGGTCTTTGGCGAATTTGATATCTCCGATGACGCTGTCGATATGGAAGAATTTGACGGTCATTGGGCATACAAATATATATGGAAGGCAACGAATTGCGGATTAATGCCTCATCTGGACAGCACAAATGTAAACAATCCTGCAATAATAGGAAGTATTGATTATTCTTTGTTTAAGAATTTGATGCAAGACAAGCTTTCAGAAAAAAGAACGGTTTCAATAACCTCGATTGACCTTAACAACAAAACTGCCGTTTTAGACGGAGTTTTGCCCGAGGATGAAGACAAGGTACAGCTTGATTTTAACAAAATTATGTTTGAGATAAAGCCACCCGAAAAGGAATTCGCATATGTTTTAGATGCAGCAGTTAATGATGCCGTATCCTTTGGCAGTGTTGCAATTGTGAAATTTCTGGTGCTTACCGATAATGGCGTTGAAACGTTAGAAATCGGAAACAATGCCAAGGTAAATGATACCATTGTTTATACAGAAAACAACAGTTGTTCCGACGGAGAACACTATGCTTGCGACAATACGTGTGCTTATAAAGCAATTTCCGCAATTCCTGTAAGCGAAGTTGTTGAATTCACAAAAAACGAAGCAGGTGAAGTTGTTTCAATTACAACAGCAGATTATTCGGATAGTTTTGATGGATATATGTATACGGACCCTGTTAATGCTGAATATGACCTTGAAAACGGCAGCCTTAATGGTGTTGGCTATATCGACCCTGATACAAAGGTGTTTGCAATTGATATAGTAGCACAAAATTCAAGAGTTTTTACGATAGATGCCCTTGAAGATGAAAATTACTATACCGTCCTTGGTATGTATGCAACCACCAAGGCAAATGATAATAATATCATTGTTGTTGACCTTGCAAGCCTTATGTCTGTGGGAGCAACTTTAAACATTGCCGTTATTACCGAAGTTGGTTATGGTACAAATGGCGACGGTGATGATATACTTAATCTTGCTTATTTTGAAAACAGCGATTTTACTTATGCTGATACAGTCAATATAACAGACCTTGAGATTATAAGTGATAGATATGCACTTAGTCCGTATGATATTTCAGTCGGTGATATTGTAAAGCTTAAACTTGATTCAAACAGTCTTGTTTGTGCAATTAAATTTGTTGTTAACTTTACAGAAGATACGGTGCGGGATTACACTGCAAAAAATACAGTTGTTGCCGTTGATACTGCAGGCTCGGGCAATGAAGTATTTGACGGTGGCTATGTAACAGCTTACAACGAAAGCAAATCAATTGCAACTCTAAACAGCGGCAACCAGTACAAACTCAACAGGGCTGTTAACACATACGTAATTGATGGTACAAAAACATCCCTATATATATAATGGTTCTGACAATAATTTCGAGTACTTTGAAAAACTTTATGGCACAGAGCCGGTGGCTCTGTACTTTTCTGACAGAGCTTTAGCACCTGACATAGATAATATTGCGACTACCGAAGCTCAAAAGTACGCTGACCACATCTACGTAAGAACATATGAAGACAGTATCACAGACGTTGTTATCATTAAAGGAGCTCTCACAAAGGTAACTGCGGCTTCAGGTTCAAGTATGTCAGCTTACGGTTCAAGTTTAGCAGTTGTCTCAGGATTAGCAGACACCACCGACGAGGGTGAAAAGGTTTATAAACTTGACTATTTTATCCCTTCGAAAGAAGATGATATAGCCACCGATATAATAGCTAAAGGCTCTATTACCGAAATCAGTGATTTCAGCGCTGTAAATAAACTGACAGCACTTAACGAAGAAGATGGGGTTATCGAAGATGACCAGCCCATTTCCGGCGGTGGCTCAGGTGGCTCAGGCGGCGGAGGAACAAGCACTTCAATCGCAATTGCTCAGGTAACTGCTTACAACCTTTGCCTTAAGGGCGAAATGGCGGCAAATTATGAGCTTTTAGAAACAAGAATTGAAAATCTGTCGGTTTACAAATCAAACCTTGCAGAGGTTAGTGTTGCGGCAGAGGGTGAAGACGGCAAAGTTACAGGCAGCGGCATTTATCTTTGGGGAAGCTTGGTTACGGTTTCTGCCGTTCCTGATGAGGGAAATGCCTTTGAGGGCTGGTATCTTAACGGAGAATGCGTTTCAACCCAAAATGAGTATGCGGTTTTTGTTTTTGAGGATATGCACCTCGTTGGACGCTTTGGTATTGACACCACCGTTTCAACCGACACGGTATACACCGAAAAAGACGGCAAATGGCTGTTTATCACAAGCATAAAGAACTGTCCCGAAAATGCCGAGCTGGTAATTGCACTTTACGAGGGCGGCAGAATGATTGACTTTAAGGCAACAAAAGACTTTACCAACGAAAGTGCGACGGTTTATCTTGATAAAAACAGCTTTGACAAGGCAAAGGTAATGCTTTGGGATGCTTTCGGTTCGCTTAAGCCACTGGCAGAGGTTAAAGAGGTTTTGTTTAAGTGAAAAATTTACAACCCCTCCGGCTCGGCTTTGCCGACCCACCTCCCCTATGCTCTGGGGAGGCTTAGTAAAATCATTTATTATACAAAAATGAGGCTGTTTAAAAAGTCAGTTGACTTTTTAAACAGCCTTTGCTTTTCTAAGGGGATAGGAAAAAAACTTTGGAATTAACAAACTGAGCCAAAGCTTTGGCTTTGGGTTACCCGAAGGCGTACGTCGGTACGTCGAGCGGCGAAGTTTGTTGATAGCAAGAAAAGTTTATATAATATAAAAAATCATTTTTTGATTTTTTACCTTAAAATGACTATTGCAACAATTATATTGCTTATATTATGTAAATCTTCTTTTCTTGCGTTCCAGAGTTTTTTAACATCCCCATCTGTATTTTATTTTAAACATTAACCTCTTCTTCTACCTCTTCTGGCATTACGACGGGGTCAGACTGGTTTTCGGTTGTCTCTTCTGGTTTTTCACCGCTGTTGGGTTCGGACTCCTGTGGCAAAGCTGTTTGCCCGTCTTCTGGCTTTGGCTCACCCGGGGTTGTATTTTCAATTACCATTCCTGGTGTGTAAAGTTTCAACATCTCGGTAGGTGTATCCTTGTCAGCAGGGTTTACCTCCTCTTCAATGGGGGCGGCACGGTAAACACTTCGAGTAAGCTTTTCGGTTTTTATCACCTTGCCTGCCTGCTTGACAATTCTTTGCGAAGCAACCGCATATCCCGGTGCACCCTTGTTTATTATGTGCTTGTAGCCCTTGGGAATTTCAGGGTTTTCGGTGCGTTCGGTGGTGGGCTGATAGTCTGCTGTTCTGGTATGTACAAGCTCAACCGTTATGTCAGGGTCCTTAACCCCAAGAATTCTACAGGTAAGCCGTCTGTTTTGCACCTCTGCAACGAACTTTACAGGGTAGTCGGTATTGTTTTTTATAAGCAAATCAATATACCCCTCGGCAATTGTTGCGTCCTGTCCTGCCGGCACATAGCTTACAGGCAGGGAATGTGAGGTTCGGGACACAATCTCAAGATTTGCATAAAGTGCCGCAGAATAAAGAGTTGACGAGGTCTGGCAAATTCCTCCGCCGATGCCCGTTTCTGTTTTATTTCCTATATACACTCCTGCCTCACGGTAGCCGTTTGCAACGGTACGTCTTCCTACGGTTTTGTCGTAGGAAAAGGTCTCGCCCGGCATAAGGATTTTTCCGTTTACACGGCTTGCGGTAAGCTTTACATTGCTTGCCCGTGCCGCAGAGCTGGTGGCAAAGCTTGATGAAAACGAGCCGATTTCATCTCTGAACAAAAGCTCTTCAAGCTGTTTTTTCGTAACCTTTGGCTTTTCGGTCTTTACCGTTATGGTATTTTGACCGTCTTCGCTGCCAAGTGCAGCTTTAACCGCTGATTTATCCACGGTTATACCTACCTTTTCGGCATCTATCACTATTTCACCGTTTTCAAGGCGGTAAGCCGCATCCTGCATAGGTGCGGTTATTTTTGCATAAAACTCGTCCAAATCTACTTTTTTTGCGGCAAGTGTTTCGATTTCAAGCTTGATTTCCTTTGCTTTTGGGTCTTTTGCAGCTTTAGCAAGCAGCTGCTTTGTTTTTTGACGGTTTACAAGCCTGCCGCCGTGACCCTTGCTTATCGTAAGCTTATCACCCTCAAGGCTGAAGCTTGCTTCTTCGGGCAGACGCTCCTTGTCACCGGCAAGGTCTTTGATTATTTTGTCCAGAGCCTGCTCGTCAAGAGCAAGTTCAAGGGGAATATTTTCGCTTTTGAATGCAAGCTTAAACATTTTTATGAGCTTTTTAAAGCTTCCACCATCTCTGCCGATTGCAAATGCTGCCTGAGCAGTTTTTTTGCTGTCAATAACGGCATCAAGCTCATCATACACAATTCCCGTTCTTTTTCCGTCAAGAACAAGGTCAATGCTTTTTCCCCGTGTAACGTCCCGAAAGGCATCTGAAAGCTCTTTTTCCGCCGCTTCACAGGTCATACCGCCAAGCCTTAGACCTGCTGCGTTTATGTTGGGTAAAATTTTTGCATATGCCGACGAATACGCAAAAAAGCCTGACACCAGCAAAACAGCAACAAGGCACAAAATCCCTGCAGCAATCAGGCTTTTTGAGTTTTTAAGGCTTTCGGTCAGTTTTTTGAATTTGTCCTTCATATAATAATGTCCTTTCCCTTCCGATAGGGGTATTATTTTCTTTATCTAATGTCTATTTCAGGATTGGCATAAATATTCCAAACCGCCATATACCTTGATTTTATCACAACAAGTCCAAAAGTCAATAGATTTTTGAATTTTTTGTAAACGGATAAAATTTACCTGTTTTGGAAATACTTTTTGCGAGGTGAATTACCGTGAAGAAAAATATATCAAATTCCTCCAAAGACGGATTCTTAGCAGAAACCCGCCACGGCGACCGAATGAGGGCGGTGCATAAAAAAAGCGTCAGCACCTGTCTTGAAGACAACAAAAATACATTAAAGACGGTTTTTGACAGCGACAAGAATTTTGACCTTGTGTTTCGTGATTTCAGCATAAAAGCTTTAGGCAAGGAATACCCTGCCTTTTTAATCTTTTTTGACGGACTTGCAAACAAGGAATTTATAAACCGTGATATTTTAAATCCCCTTATGACGAAAACAGACGAGGCACATCAGCCAGAAAACAGCCTTGAAGATACAATTTATAAGCATATGCTTACTCAGGCACCCAACACAAAGGTTTTTGATATGGAAACCGTGGTTGACCTTGTATGCTTTGGCAACTGTGCCGTGTTTGTTGAAGGCTGTGGCTGTGCCTTTGTAGCCGATATAAAGGGTTGGGGGACAAGGGGCGTGGGCAAACCAATTTCCGAGGCGGTGCTTACAGGCCCTCAGGAGGCATTTTGCGAAACGGTAATGACCAACATTGCACTTGTCCGCAAAATTCTTAAAAACCCAAATCTTGTTGCTGAGAATATACCCGTTGGCACAAAAAGCAAAACCCCCTGTGCACTTATGTATATAAACGGAATAACCAATGTTTCGCTGGTAAGAGAGACAAAACGCAGACTTGCCGAAATTGATACCGAATATATCTTCTCTTCAACCGATGTTGAAATGCTGATTGAGGACAGCACCCTTTTTCCTTTTCCTCAGCTTTTAAAAACCGAACGACCCGACCGTGCCGCTGCACAGCTGAGCGACGGAAGGGTGATTATAATTGTTCAGGGTAGCCCCTTTGTGCTTATCCTGCCTGCAACGGTGCGTGACCTTGCTGAGGTATCCGAGGACAGCTATGTACGGGTTGCCGAAGCAAATTTTATGCGTTTTGTGCGGCTTATCGGCTGTTTTCTTGCTGTTTTTTTGCCGGGGGTGTTTATAAGCACAGTTCTCTTTCATCACGAAAGCATACCTACCGACCTGATTTTTGCCATTGAAGCAAGCCGCGAGCAAATGCCGTTTCCTACTTTGCTTGAGCTTGTAATTATGATTCTTGCCTTTGAGCTTATAAAAGAGGCATCGACCCGTGTACCTGAACCGATTGGCTCAACACTTGGCATTGTGGGCGGTCTTATTTTGGGTCAGGCAGCGGTAAGTGCAAATATTGCAAGTCCCTTGCTTATCATAATTGTTTCAATTGCCGCACTTGGCTCGTTTACAGCACCGACGGCAGCAATTTCCCGTGCTATTTCCGTTTTGCAGCTTGTTTTTGTAGCTTTGGGAGCTGTGGCAGGGTTTTTGGGTATCGGCTTTGGAATTTTTGCTCTGCTTGGGTATATGTCGGCAAAGAAGTCTTTTGGTGTTCCTTACCTTGAGGGGTCAGGCAATGCAGACAATCCGTTTTTTGTACTGCCGGTATGGAAGCGTGAAAAACGCCCCTCAAAGTTAAAACCTCAAAATTACGAAAAACAGCCGCATATCAGCAGAAAGTGGAAGGGAGAGGATTGAGATTATAACCTTTTTTAAGCCAAACGGATTCTTTAAACCCTTTGATGTTGCGTGTCTTGCGTTAAACCTTTCATTATACCGTATTTTTACCAAATCGACCTTAAACGTCACCCATGCATCAGGCGGTTCAGGGGTAATTTCTACTATTGGTGCAGGGGTTTTTGCTATTTTTGTCCTTGGGCTGCTTGTACTGTTCTTTTCAAAATATTCATGCCGTCTTGAAGGTCTTGACAGTACCTTCGCCGGTGGTTTCTTTCGGCATATTTTGTCCCTTGCGGTGCTTTTGTATCTTGGACTTTCCTTTGCAACTGTTACAGGAGAATTTTCATTTCTTGCACAGGCAATTGCATTTCCAAAATCCCCCCTTTGGTTTGTAGCTGGCTTCTTTATCATTGCAGCATTTATCGGTGCTTTTTGTGGTTTTTCCGCAATTTTAAGATTAAGCGGTATTCTGGTACCGGTTTGCGGTGTGGGAATCGCTCTGCTTTGTCTTTTGACCGCACCCTCGGGCAGTATTTTTAATCTTTTTCCCGTTCTTGGCAGCGGCGTTCCCCAAACGGTAATTATGGGCATTAAAAATCTGCTGTTTTATGTGGATATTCTGCTTTTGTTTTTGATTATCCCCGACACCGAAATAAGGCATAGCTATTACAAAGCACTTTTTTACGGAGCGGTGGCAGCGTTTGTATTAAATATTCTTTTTGTGTTTTCCTATACTCTCGCTGTATCTACACCCGAAGCAGTGGGCGAGCATATCCCCGTATATCTGCTTTTAAAAGAAGTCCGCCTTGGCAGGTTTATTCAGCGAATTGATGCGGTTATTCAACTTCTTTCAGCCTTTTCAGGATTTTTACAGCTTTCCTTTGTTTTGCGGCTTTCGGCTTTGGTTTTAAAAAAGCTTTTGAACATTCCCCAAAAATCAGGAGGTGACGTTCTTGAAGAAATTTAGCTGTGTATTAATTTTTATTATCGCTATTTCACTTATGCTGTGCGGTTGTTATGACAGCCACGAAATTGACGAAACCGCCTACCTGATTGCCCTTGGTATCGACACGGCAGATGGCGGAGGGTTCACCTACACTCTGCAGTTTTCCGCACCCCTTGCCACGGTTGAGGGTGGAGGTGGCGGGGGCGGCGGTGAAGAAGAGAAAAAAAATGCCACCGTCACCAATCTCTCAATTTCTGCATCTGATTTTTATACAGCAAAAAATATGACCAACAATTTTTTAAGCAAAAGCATAAATATGTCACATCTTAAGCTGATTGTATTTTCAAAAGCCGTTGACGAACAGGGATTTTTGCATCATTCCCGCTTTCTCCTGCGTGAACGTGAGGTCAGACCCCATACTGCCGTGGCGGTTACCTCAGGTGAGGCAAAGGCTTATCTCGAAGCCGTCAATCCCCGGCTTGAAGCCAACACGGCCAAATACTACGAGCTGATGTCACTTCGGTCAAACAATGTATATTCGCCAAACAAAAAGCTGTCCCGGTTTGTTGATGAAATACGTTCATCTGACGGAATTTCGGTTCTGCCGGTGGCACATTCAGGAGAAAAAAGCGGTGACGAAAACCCGTTGGAAATTTCAGGCTTCTGGGTTAACACATCAGATTTTCAGGTCCATTCAAAAGAGGCGGGACTTCAGGGAATGGCAATTTTTAAGAATGGAAAAATTATTTCCGTTGACACAGGCAGCGGCGGTATGCTTTACAATATAATCACCGGTGGAATAAAAAGCTGTACCGTATCCCTGAAAAATCCTTATGCAGAAAATGAAATCCTGAGCTTTGGAGTGAATATCCCCGAAGCCGCATCGTATAAAATTGACAACAAAAAAAAGCCTTGCCGCATTACGGTAAACCAAGGCTTTGATGTTGAATTTTTCGGCGGGACCTTGCCCAAAGGTTTTAAAGACAATGGTCAGGTTTATGCTTTTGCAAAGGGATGCTTCCAGAAAGCTTTTTCGGAATTCTTCTATGACCTGTCCCGAAACAAAAAAGCTGATATCATAAACCTTGACAGATATTTCAAAATGCAATACCTGACCGAAAACTCTCCCGAGCTTTCAAACTGGAGCAAAGCATTTGAAACAGCCGAATTTGAGTTCAATATTGACTTCTTTGAAAAAAGCTAATCAAAGGTATACTCAACCATCTGTCCGCTGATATCCTTGTCGCTTTCGATATAAACATCCATATAATTGGGGGTTGTTGCGTGAAATCTGCCGTCCTTTGTCCGCACCTCGGCAAGGGCGGTGACAGTTTTGCCGCTATATGATGCATAAAACGCATTACGCATCTTTTCCTCAAGCTCAAGCATACGGTTGCTTCGCTGTTCTTTAAGCTGCTCGGGGACTTGATTTTCCATCTCTGCCGCAACAGTGCCTGGTCGCTTTGAATATTTGAATATATGCATCTGCATAAATCCAACTTTTTTGCAAAACTCAAAGGATTTTTCAAATTCCTCGTCGGTTTCGCCGGGGAAGCCTACCATAAGGTCAGTGGTGATTGAAACATCCTTAAGGTTTTGTCGAAGCATTTCAACCGCCCTGAGATATTCCTCTGATGTATAACGACGACGCATCCGTTTAAGGGTCTCATCACATCCGCTTTGAAGAGACATATGAAAGTGCGGGCAAAGATTGTCAAGCTTTTTTATACGGTTTACAAATTCTTGGGTTATAACAACAGGTTCAAGAGAGCCAAGCCGAACTCTGGCAACACCCTCAATACCGCAAACCGCCTCAATTACGTCAACAAGTCCTGTTTTACCATCTAAATCCTTGCCGTATGAGCCAATATGGATTCCCGTAAGAACAATTTCCGAAAAACCGCCCTTTGCAAGAACTGTTACCTCCTCTACTATCTTTTCAAGGCTTCGTGACCTAACCGGTCCGCGTGCGTAAGGAATTATGCAATATGTGCAAAAGTTGGTGCACCCGTCCTCAATTTTGACGGTTGCCCTGCTTCGGCTTTGGTCGTGAGTGATGCAAAGCTCCTCAAACTCTCTCACCTTCATAATATCATTATGCACAATTTGGCGTTTGCCCGAAAGAGCTTCTTCAACCAACTGCAAAAGCCTGCTTCTGTCAGCTGTACCAATCATTACATCAACATCGGGGGAATTTTCAAGGGCTTTGGGGTCTGTCTGGGAATAACAGCCCATAACCGCAATAACCCCGTCAGGATTTTGCTTTCTTGCCCTGTGTATCTGCTGACGGGATTTTTGAGCACCCATACTTGTAACCGCACAGGTATTTATGACAACCACATCACTGCTTCCCGACTTAACCACTTCATAGCCGGCATTTTTAAACATTTCAGCAAGAGCCTGACTCTCATAGAAGTTGGTTTTGCAGCCTAACGTTATAAATTTTACTTTCATATTTCAAATCTTCCAATTCTGTTGTTAGTTTACAAAAAAATTTTGTTATAAAATTATACACTTTTTTATTGACTATTGCAAGAAAAAAATATATAATAGGTATGGAAAATTGAAACCTTTTTTCCAAAATACATATACGGAGGTAATTTCTTATGAAAACTTGCAGTATTTTATTAAGTTCAATCAATGATGTAAAGAACTTTGTCAACGTTGTAAGCCGTTTTGATTATGATATCGACCTTGCTTCGGGCAGATACGTTGTTGATGCAAAATCCATTATGGGTATTTTCAGTCTTGACCTCAGCAAGCCCATTGCTGTTGAAGTCCACAACGACGACTGTGACGACCTTATGGAAGCTCTTAAACCCTACATTCAGTAATTAAAAATACTATGCACTGTCAAAAATTACGGCAGTCTTTGTTTGAAATTGACTAAGCCGTATTCTTTTTGTGCGTTCAGAATAATATTATGACAGATAAAGAATTTTTTATGGCCGCCGCCCTCAGCGAGGCGGAAAAATCATATAATCTCGGCGAAACCCCGATTGGTGCTGTTGTTGTCAAGGACGGCGAAATTATTGCCTCTGCACACAACTTCAGGGAAACGGGCAAAAACGTCCTTTACCATGCCGAGCTTCTGGCTATTGATGCTGCCTGCAAAAAGCTTGGTGGATGGCGACTTCACAATTGCGACCTTTATGTTACCCTTGAGCCATGCATTATGTGCAGCGGTGCAATAAGTCAGGCACGGATAAAAAATCTTTATTTCGGGGCATCCGACCCCAAAGGCGGTGCCGTTCTTTCGGCAAAAGCCAAAAATGCCGACACGCTCTTTCCCCACACAAACTGTGAGGGAGGAATTATGCTTGAAGAATGTTCGGGCATCCTTAAACATTTTTTCAAGGACCTGCGTGCAGGCAAATTTAACACAGATAAATAATTAATAAATATATACTATTTTAGGAGGAATTTTTGAAATGAGCAAAAAATTCGTTTACCTTTTCAGCGAAGGCGACGCTTCAATGAGAGAGCTTCTCGGCGGTAAAGGCGCAAACCTTGCTGAAATGACCAAAATCGGCCTCCCTGTTCCTCAGGGCTTCACAGTATCAACCGAGGCTTGTACTCAGTACTATGAAGATGGCAGAAACATCAATGACGCTATCAAGGCTGAAATCATGGAAAACATTACCAAGATGGAAGCTATCTGCGGCAAGAAGTTCGGTGACAAGGAAAACCCCCTTCTTGTATCTGTTAGATCAGGTGCAAGAGCTTCAATGCCCGGTATGATGGATACAATCCTCAACCTTGGTCTTAACGAAGACGTTGTTGAAGCTATGTCTCAGAAATCCGGCAACCCCCGTTGGGCTTGGGACTGCTACAGAAGATTTATCCAGATGTACTCAGACGTTGTTATGGAAGTTGGTAAGAAGTACTTTGAACAGCTTATCGACGAAATGAAGGAAGCAAAGGGTGTAACTCAGGATATCGAGCTTACAGCTGATGACCTTAAAGTTCTTGCAGGTCAGTTTAAAGACGAATACAAGAACAAAATCGGTAAAGACTTCCCCACAGACCCAACTGAACAGCTTATGGGTGCTGTTGAAGCCGTATTCCGTTCATGGGACAACCCCCGTGCAAACGTTTACCGTCGTGACAACGATATCCCTTATTCATGGGGTACAGCTGTTAACGTACAGATGATGGCATTTGGTAACATGGGCGACAACTGCGGTACAGGTGTTGCATTTACCCGTGACCCAGCAACAGGCGAACCCGGACTTATGGGTGAATTCCTTGTTAACGCACAGGGCGAAGACGTTGTTGCAGGTGTACGTACACCTATGCCTATCGCTGAAATGGCTGAAAAGTTCCCTGCTGCATTTGCTGAATTCAACAAGGTTTGCGGCATTCTCGAAGACCATTACAGAGATATGCAGGATATGGAATTTACCGTTGAAAACGAAAAGCTCTATATGCTCCAGACAAGAAACGGTAAGAGAACAGCTAAGGCTGCTCTTAAGATTGCTTGTGACCTCGTTGACGAGGGTATGATTGACAAGAAGCAGGCAGTTGCTATGATCGACCCCAGAAACCTCGACACACTTCTCCACCCACAGTTTGACGCAAAAGCACTTAAAGCTGCAACACCTATGGGCAGAGGTCTTGGTGCATCTCCCGGTGCTGCTTGCGGTAAGGTTGTATTCACAGCTGAAGACGCAGAGGCTTGGAACGCACGTGGCGAAAAGGTAATCCTTGTTCGTCTTGAAACATCACCTGAAGATATTACAGGTATGAAGGCTTCACAGGGTATCCTTACAGTTCGTGGTGGTATGACATCACACGCAGCCGTTGTTGCTCGTGGTATGGGTACTTGCTGCGTATCAGGTTGCGGCGATATCAATATGGACGAAGAAAACAAGAAGTTTACACTTGCTGGCAAAACCTTTACTGAAGGCAGCGAAATCTCAATTGATGGTTCAACAGGTAACATCTATGATGGTATCATCCCCACAGTTGATGCTGAAATCGCAGGCGAGTTTGGCAGAATTATGGATTGGGCTGACGAGTTCAGAACACTCAAGGTTAGAACAAACGCAGATACTCCTGCTGACGCTAAGAAGGCAAGAGAACTCGGTGCTGAAGGTATCGGTCTTTGCCGTACAGAGCATATGTTCTTTGAAGCTGAAAGAATTGCTGCATTCCGTGAAATGATTTGTGCTGACACAGCCACCGAAAGAGAAGCAGCGCTTGACAAGATTCTTCCTTATCAGCAGGGCGACTTTGAAAAGCTTTACGAAGCACTTGAAGGTAACCCCGTTACAATCAGATTCCTTGATCCTCCTCTCCATGAATTCGTTCCTACCGAGGAAGCTGACATCAAGGCTCTCGCTGATGCACAGGGCAAGTCAGTTGAAGATATCAAGGCAATCATTTCATCACTCCACGAATTCAACCCAATGATGGGTCACCGTGGCTGCCGTCTTGCTGTAACATATCCTGAAATTGCAAAGATGCAGACCAAGGCTGTAATCCGTGCTGCTATCAATGTTAAAAAGGCTCATCCTGACTGGAACGTTAAACCTGAAATTATGATTCCGCTTCCCGGCGATCTTAAGGAGTTCAAGTTTGTTAAGAATTTCGTTGTTGAAACCGCCGATGCTGAAATCGCAGCTGCTGGTGCAGACCTTAAATACGAAGTTGGTACAATGATGGAAATTCCCAGAGCTTGTCTCACAGCTGACGCTATTGCAACAGAGGCTGAATTCTTCTGCTTTGGTACAAACGACCTTACACAGATGACATACGGCTTCTCAAGAGACGATGCTGGTAAGTTCCTTGACGCTTACTATGATGCAAAAATCTTTGAGAACGACCCATTTGCAAAACTTGACCAGACAGGTGTTGGTCAGCTTATGGAAATGGCTGTTGAAAAGGGTACAAAGGTTAGACCTGAAATCCACTGCGGTATCTGCGGTGAGCACGGCGGCGACCCTGTATCTGTTGAGTTCTGCCACAAGATTGGTCTTGATTATGTATCATGTTCACCTTTCCGTGTTCCGATTGCAAGACTTGCAGCGGCTCAGGCAGCTATCAAGGATATGAAGTAATATCTCTATATGATAATTTAAGAGGGTTACCGAAAGGTAGCCCTCTTTTATTGTGCAGATAGCTGTTCTTCGCATGATGGTTAAAACGCAAGCATTTTGTCCCAATTACAAAAAACTCTCGTTTTTTGTAATCCTACATTAAAAACAGTCCACCGGACTGTTTTCTTAACATTCCGGCAGGCGGCAATTAAGGATATGAAATAATAACTTTAACGTTATTTAAGAGGAGTATCAACAGATACTCCTCTTTTTGTACTAAAATATCACAATATGAGATATTTTAGTACTGCTTTTGTTATATATGTTATACTTATATTGACGCATAACTCCATATTGTTGCGACACAAATACACAAAAGGGACTGAATGAAATTTATCCGCCCTTTTTGTGTGCATTAATAGTTTGCATAAAATGCAAACTAAAACATTTATATATTTCATCGACATTTATTACAATATAACAACTGACTATCTATTGGGAATTTCCGATGAAAGATAAATTTAAAAACCCCAAATCAAATTTAAACAATACTGTTTCAGGGAAGAGTGAATAGTACAAAATAAAAAATCCCATCTTTTGACAGGATTTTTTTTTTTTGGAGGAGTCGAACGTTTTAGATGCCGTATAATTTTAATGAAGCATTTGCTCCGCAAATATGAAGCGACGTCTTTGCCGTCATGAAGTAAATCCGCTTTGCGAATTTATGAAGCAAAGCGTTCCTTAATGTGCCGCAGGCATACTTCATTGCCGAAGGTAACTTCATTAGCGTTAGCGACTTAATGTTCCGAAGGAACGCTTCATTGAAAAAAGACTATTCCAAAGAATAGTCTTTTTTCATGGAGGAGAGGATGGGATTCGAACCCACGGTACGCTATAAACGTACACAGCATTTCCAATGCTGCGCCTTAAACCATCTCGACCACCTCTCCGAGACAATTCATTATACTACAGATTCATTAAAAAATCAATACTTATTTTTAAAATTATTAAATTCAGGTAATAATACTTTAAAAGGAACAAAGCGGCTTTGCCGCTCGCCGTAGGCGGCGTTCTAAGCAATAACGCTTTGTTTACCCATGTGCATTTCGGCAAAGCCGAAAATCTTGCACGGGTATACAATCAATGTTTTTGTTTAATAGGAAATTACGCAATTTCCTATTAAACAAAAAATTTCTTTTAAAAGGAGTATTATTATATGATGGAATTTACCTATAAAATCAAAGACAGCGTTGGTATTCACGCACGTCCTGCCGGACTTTTAGTTAAGTGTGCGGCAGAATTTCAATCGGAAATAACCTTGATAAAAGGCGAAAAAACAGCTGATGCAAAAAAGATATTTTCAGTAATGACCCTTGGTGCAAAGCAAGATGACGAAGTCACCGTAAAAATAAACGGTAGCGACGAAAACGCCGCCTTTGAGAGACTTAAAAGTTTTTTTAAAGAGAATTTATAATAATTATTCTGCAACCCACAGAAAAACAAAAATATACTATTTCAACATCAAAAAACAATCCCCCTGCGACAAATTGTCGCAGGGGGATAGGCTTTTTAGTTACTCACCGATAACCATAATCTGAACAGTTCTTGTTCTGCCACGGGTATCGTCAAAGTCGATAAAGTAAACGAAACCAAATTCGCCAAGGTCAACATCACCATCGTCAATAACGATTGTTTCTGATCTGCCAATGATTGATGAACGAAGGTGCGCGTCGGTGTTGTGGCAACCCCATGCATCCTCGTCGTGTTCTTCGGCAAATTTAAGAGCCTTGGGACCCGGATGGAGATACATTCCCTCGTACTTGCACTCCGGAACCATCTTGTCCATAACATTTACCAAATCCTGCTGAAGAGTTTCAAGACCTGTCATTGACATATCAAAAGCACATTCCTGAGTGATAACACAGCAGGTTGTGTGATGTGAATAAACAACAACAATACCGTCTTTAACTCATGATTTTTTAACAGCTTCCTTTACCTGAGCGGTAACATTGTGGAAGGTGATTGCTCTGTGGTTGGAATCAACCTTTATTTTCTCTTTATAAATCATTAGTTCTGCTCCTTCTTTAAATCGTCTGCAGCACGGCGAACAGCAGCAATCATTTCGTCAATCATAGCAATCGGGTCTTCTGCATTCATAATGCCCGAAGCCGCACCTGCAGCTTCAGAACCTGCCATAATGAAGTCATAAACCTGCTGACCATTTGTGATACCTGCTGCCTGTTCGATAAGGATATTGGGGTCAATTTTGCGAATTTCGCGGATAACCTCTTTTACATATCCCATATCGCTGACACCATTGCCTGTACCGCCGATAAGTTCGGATGGCTCGGGGTTAATGATATCAGGATGAAGCTGTGCAATAGCCTTTGTTTCAGCAACACTGTCAGCACAAGCAAAAACAAGCATATCAAGCTCGTTTGCACGCTCGATTGTTGCTTTCATCTGCGGAAGAGACATAGGCTTTTCGCAATGGTTGATAACAACACCCTCAGCGCCTGCTGCCTTAAGAGCCTCGGGAAGAATGTCAGCCATACCTCTGCCGGGTCTTAAAGTGTCCATATACGGAGCAAGTACGATTAGGTGCTTTGTATTTTCAACAATTCTGCGAATTTCAACTGCAGGAGTAATAAACAAAACGTCTATATCATACTTCTCAGCCGCCTTATCTGCAGCAAGTGCATATTCAAGCACTTTGTCACCGTAAATATAATTTTTTGTTCCTATTTCAAAATACGGAGTTCTGATTTTTCTTTTCATCAAAGTCGCTCCTTATCTCTGCTGCTGAAGTGTGTAATGTACGTCGTAAGCTTTTTCTTCGTCTGTGAACTTGTGAAGAGTATCAATAACTTCACCGTTGTTCCACTTTCTGTCCTCTACGTCCTCGCCGATACCCATAACGGTAACGTTAACCTGTCTGCGTCGTGCACGAACGTGATCCCAGTCAACAAAGTAAACGTGAGCAAATTCACCACCGTCAAGCTCGCCGTCTTTGATAGTCATTGTTTCAGATCTGCCAAAGAATACGCTGCGGAGATGACCGTCTGTGTTCATTGATGTGAAGTCACCGGGCTCGTTTACATATCTGCCGAACTGTGCATGGATGGGACCCGGATGACGGTAGTCGCCTTCGTCAACGTAATCGGGAATCATCTTTCTCATAATGTCAAGAAGGTCGTGCTGGAGATATTCAAGGTCGAATGAATCAATATCGTGTGAACATTCCTGAACCATAACTGAGCAGGTTGTGTGGTGTGATGCGATGGTAACTGTACCATTCTTAACACCTGAAGCCTTAACGATTTCAATGATTTCCTTTGAGATATCGTGGAAGGTAGGTATCCATCCTCTTGACTGAAGTTCTAATTCTTTTTGAAAAAACTTAAATTCCATTTTTTCTTCCTCCGTTTTTTATATAATATTTTTTTGACCGCATACCCAAAATTTCAGGCAGCTACGGCATTTTTTACTTGTTTAATCTTTCGCCCACGGCACCGCCCGGGTGAATAAGGGCAAACTGCTCATTTTTATAATCTGTTTCTTCAATCAAAGCAGTTTGAAGCGAGTGGAAGATCATACAAAGTGCAGTTGATGAGGTTGTTCCCTGTGAATTGTACTTGTCCGTTTCACGGTTTACATACTGTTTAAGAACAACATCCGCACCCTCTGCCAAAGGTGACTCTAAATTCTCAGTCACGGTAATGATTTTAACACCCTTTTCCTTGCATATACGCATAATAGGAAGAAGCTCACCGGTTTTTCCGCCTCGTGATGCAAAAACAATTACGTCACCCTTCTGCAAAAATCCCATTCCGTCATGAACAGCCTCGGCAGGTGAAATAAATTTTGCAGGCTGCTCGATACAGCACATAAGATGAGCAAAGTGCTGACAGATAATTCCCGAATGTCCGCAGCCTGAAACACCGATACGGGGTGCGTTTTTCAGAAGCTCAACAGCATTTGAAAAAGACTCCTCATCAAAGTAATCAAGCATAGTCTTTAAACATTCGCTTTCAATTTCATAGGCTTTTTTTGCCTGTGTAAGAGATTCATTTTTTATACTCATAATTCTTGCCACCTAAAAATCCAGTATCGTTTTATCGCCGTATACACTCTTCCAATCAGATTTAAAGCTTTCAACCGCTGCATCGGTCATAGGATGAGAGATAATCAGCTTTAGAAGGTCACCGGTAACGGTAACACAATGACAGCCTGCCATTGCGCATTTGTGAACCTGCTCGGCATTTTTGAAGCTTGCCGCAATAACCTGACAATCAAGATCATACCTGTCAAGCTCTTCAACAATTTGTGAAACAACTTCACAGCCATCGCCAATAATGTTGTCAAGGCGGTTTGCATAAGGTGCAACAAATGCCGCCCCCGCCTTTGCAGCAACAAGGGCCTGGGGAGGTGTGAAGATTGCTGTCATTGTAACGCCAATACCTTCTTTTTTAAGCATCTTTGTTGCCTTTAAGCCTTCTTCGCTGATGGGAATTTTAATATAAAATTCACCGCCAAGTTCGTATTTTAACAGTTTTGCTTCTTCAACAATCTTTTCAGCTGTTGTCTGTGTTGTCTGAATGTGAAGCATTTTGTCATCACCGATAATTTTTCGGATTTCCTTTACCAAAACCCAAAAATCGGTGTTTTCTTTTGCTATAATTGACGGATTTGTGGTAACACCGGCAAGGGGATAGTACTCATTGCAGTGTTTTATTGCTTCTAAATCCGCCGTATCCAGAATATAAAGCATTTCTTTTAATTCCTCCTGTCAAATAACAAAGCGGCTGCACTGCTCGCCGCAGGCGGCGGTTGTGGCATATACGCTTTGTTTACCCATGTGCATTTCGGCAAAGCCGAAAATCTTGCACGGGTATAAAATCAATTTTTTTGTTTAATAGAAAATTACGCAATTTTCTATTAAATGAAAATCATATGCTGTCAATTAAAACTATGTAGGGGCGGCATTGCCTCCGACCCCTACAAACATCCCCTTACTATTCAACAACCTCGATATCAAGAAGATTACATACTGTCTTAACCTTTTCAACATAGTCACCGAATATCATAATAACGTGCTGTCCCGGAACCTTGTCAAGATATTCAACAAGGGGAAGCTCAAGCTCGAGAAGTGCAGCGGGGAAATCGGGTGTGGGTTCTTCCCAGCCGAATTCTGTCCACTTGGGATTGGGCTTGGTTGTACCATGCTGCAAGAACATTTTGAACTTGCCGTTGTCGCAGAAGAATCTGCCGTATGTAACTTCGCCGGTCTTAAGCTTGGAAACATTACTGATACCTGTGTTGTATTCGCCAAGCTGAGCTGACTTGATTTCGAAGTCACCGTCGATGAAATCACGGGGAATAAATCCGCAGACACCAACTAAAACAGAATTGTCAAATACCTCGTAATGCTCAACAAATGCTGAGGTATTGCCTGAAACTGTTGAAAGAATAATGCTTGTAACAAGACCATAAGCATCACATTCACAGATAACAGATACATCCTTGTCAGCAAGAAGTGACTGTGCAAGACAGGGATTAAATCCAAGCTTTGTGATACCGTCAACACACTTAACAGCAATTGCGTCAAGCTGTCTGCCGTCTGCCTGGTCCTTCATTGCAAGGTAAAGTCTTGTAACCTTTTCAAGGGGCTCGTCAGCGATAACGTTCTGCGCCTTTGTGGTGCTTCTTATCCACTCCATTGTTTCCTTAACTCTGTCTTCGGGGAAGGCATTCATAAGGTCAGCAATGATGTAACCGTCGTAGTTTTCAATATCAATACCAATCTTTTTGCAAAGAGCAGTCTTGTCGTATGAAAGGGGATAAAGACCCATATCAGCATAACCGATAAGACCGATACGTGCAGCACGAACACGCTTTGCACAGCTTACTGCATGGATATAGTCAGCAACCTGATCGTATGCATGAGGAGCATTGGGTTCTTCCATAATAATTTTGTACTTAAAACCAAATTCCTTTGCAACAGGGATAAAGCCTGTAATACCTGCACCTGCAGCAGGAGCGTGAAGCTTGCCTGTCTTGTCGGTGAAGCCACCGATACCCCAGATAAGAACAGGAACATCACGGAAGTTTTTGAGAACGTGCATAATGTTGATTGTAATATGCCACGAAACAAACTTTGCAATAAAGAGGTCAACCTTCTGGTCCTTAATAGCCTCGGCAACCTTTTCAGCATCGCTGAAGTTCATAATTTTGTAGCATCCAAGAAGGTTACAGTCCATCTTTGCAACTTCTGCATCGATTTCCTTGATGATTACATCAAGATATTCCTGCGGATACTGCTGCTCGCCAACGCTGAGCATTACAACATTTGCTTTTGTCATGTTTTTCATAATTAGTTCATCTCCTCTGAAAAATTTTAACCAGCCTGAAAGTAGTTATCTGAACGGTATAATTGCTGTCAGGCTAAAATACAGACTTTAACGCCTGATAAAGTTCTTTATATTTTTTATATGCCTGGTCATAAACGTCTTTCATTCCTGCAACGGGCATAATATCCTTTGACTTAGCATCAACGCTTTCAAACGCCGCTTCAACCGAATCATATTCCGAAACTGCCACAGCCCCCAAAATTGCAGCACCAAGTGCAGTCGTTTCGCTGTAACCGTTGCGAACAATCTTTTTACAGCAAACTGAAGCCTTTATTTCACCCCATAACGGACTTGACGAGCCACCCCCAAGGGATTTGATTTCAGCAACCTCAACACCCTGAGTTTCAAGAACCTCAATGTTTTCGCGAAGCATATATGCAATGCCTTCAAGTACACTTCGGCACAAATCCTTCATATCGGTTGCAAGGGTAAGGCCAAAGAAGCAACCCGTTGCTTCAGGGATTTCGTCAGGTGCATTTTTGCCCGAAAAATGGGGAAGAAGCATAACGCCACGACTGCCCGGCTGTGAAAGCTTTGCCATTTCGTCTATAAGGAAATACGGCGAAACATCTTCAGCCTTTGCTTTTGCCACAAGCTCGCCTGCAACAGTGTCCTTGAACCATTTAAGCACAACCCCTGCCGTATTGCAAAACGGCATATACATAAACTTGTCGTCAAAATGCTTGTAAATAGTAATGGGCTTTGAAAGGTCAAACACAGGCTTTTCAACGGTTGCACCTACAACAAGAGCAGTACCTGTTGTTTCGGTAACAACACCCTCACAAAAGTTACCCGCACCGATTGCCGAAGAAATCTGGTCCATAGCACCCGTAACAACCGCTGTATCACAGCAAAGACCGCATTCTCTTGAGGCATCGGCTGAAACCTTGCCCACAATCTCACCACAGGGGAGAACTTTCGGCAATTTTTCAACATTAATTCCACCAACCGCAAGAGCCTCGTCAAAGAAGCAATCGTCAACAATGTTGTACCAGCAGGTAGATGAAACCAAAGATTTTTCGGTAACAAATTCGCCTGTAAGACGCATAATAAGGTAATCCTCAAGCAAAAGGAATTTATATGTATTTTCATAAAGCTCGGGCATATTTTCCTTTATCCACATAAGCTTTGCCAGGGGAAGTGCCCCATCAATGCCGCAAAGACCTGTCTTCTGATAGATTTTTTCAAGACCAAGCTTTTCAAGAAGAAGCTCTGCCTCTTTTGTTGCCCTTGCATCAAGCCAGATAATCGCACGGCTTAAATGATTGCCGTTTTTGTCAACAGGAACAAAGGTCTCGCCCTGAGTTGTAAATGTAAGGCTTTTGATTTCATTAACGTCAATGCCTGAATTTTTAATTGATTTTATACATCTGCAAAAGGTTTCGTAATACACCTCTGCACCAAGCTCAACGAAATCCTCCTGCGGGTAAAGCAGGTCGTATTCATAGCTTACCTTGCAAAGCTGCTTGAAATCCTTGCCGAAAAGCACACACTTCATAGAAGTTGTACCCACATCAAATGCCAGAAACACAGCGTATCGCCTCCTGTTTAAAATTAAGCTTTCAACACATCTGTATGAGTTATTTCAATTATGCCATTCACCATATAAATTGTCAATACCTGATTGGCACAGTCAGTATCATTTTATAAGTTTTTCGTAATTTTTTCTTTTTGTAAATTCTCTTTTTCCATATAATCTTAAAAAACGCAATAGAGGCTGTTGTATCAAAACATATAATTTATGTTTTGATACAACAGCCTCTTTATTGTTATATTCCTATCTCATCAAGCAATCCCCGGCAGCCTTTTGTCACATCCTCCATTGTCTTGTCAAAGTCCCCCGTATACCACGGGTCGGCGACATCGCCCGGACAATCGGTGTGGTCAAGCAAAAGTGACACCTTTTTTTGCGGATCATCACCAACAAAACGGGTCATATTGCGAAGATTGAGCCTGTCCATTGCGATTATATAATCAAAATACTCATAATCGCTCTTTGTCATCTGCCGTGCGGTTTTGCCCATACAGGAAATGCCGTGCTCGGCAAGCTTTTTCTTTGCCGGTGGATAAACCGTCTCACCAAGAGCCTCGGTGCTGGTGGCACAGGACGCAATTTCAAACCTGTCGGCAACGCCATCCTTTTTCACCATATCACGAAGGACAAATTCCGCCATAGGGCTTCGACAAATATTTCCATGACATACAAACAGAACCTTAATCATGGCTTATAAAACAAGCGACGGTGCAGAATACACCCTTGCCGCAAGCTCACTGTTGAGCATATAAAGGCTCTTGGGGTCAGAACCGAAAAGCTCCATTTTGGTAATTAAATCATTGGCATTGGTTTCTTCCTCGCCCTGCTCCTTTACAAACCAGTCAAGGAACTGCATTGTGCGGAAGTCCTTTACCTCATATGCCGCTGCATATATGTCATTGATAAGCGAGGTAACATACTCCTCGTGTTCAAGACCTGCTTTAAGAACAGTCATATCGCTGTCTAAAACCTTGTCAGGCTTTGCAATTGCCTCAAGCGTAACCTTTTCATTGTTGTTCTGCAAATAGCGGTAAAACAGCATTGCGTGGTCTCTTTCCTCCTGAGCCTGAATGTAATACCAGTTTGCAAATCCATCAAGACCCCTGTCCTCAAAATAATTTGAGAAGTCAAGGTAAAGATATGCCGAATATAACTCCTTGTTTATCTGCTGGTTAAGCAGCTCTCTTACTTTTTCATTCATCATTATAATCATTCCTTTCCCTAAAATGCAAGTCTGAAAAAAATTGTTCAGATTGCCGCTTTGCCGCGAGTAATGCTGTGCTATGTGCACCGCTCCGAGCAAAAAGTGGTGAGATGGGCAAGATTTTTTCAGACTTTTCTCCTTAACTATTCTTCAGAAAACATATCCTTGCCTACACCGCAAAGGGGGCAGGCAAAATCATCGGGAAGGTCCTCAAACTTTGTTCCTGGTTCAATACCCATATCAGGAGCACCCAACTCCTCATCATAAACCCATCCACAAGCGTCACATACATATTTTTTCATAATAATTTTCCTCCTGAATATTTTTAAATTTTTATTTGCAAAGCTCGTCTGCAAGTGCATTGAGCTTGTTTTCACTTTCATCATCAAGTGCTGACATAATCTTTACCTCGGTTTCGGCAAGGGTCAGGTTTTTGCACTTTTCAAGCATCCCTTTCATAACCTTTGCCGCCATTGGTGCCCAGCTTCCGTTTTCAATAAAGGCCACCTTGCGGTTGCTGAAATTCCGCTCGGTCAGGTGATTGATAAATTCACGCATAAAGGGGAATATGTCGGCATTATAGGTAGTGGTGGCAAGAACAAGCCTGTCATACCTGAAAGCATCCTCCACCGCCTCTGCCATATCACATCTTGCAAGGTCGCTTATTGCAACCTTTACGCCTTTTTTCTTAAGGCTCTCCGCAAGCTTCAATACTGCCTTTTTAGTATTTCCGTAAACTGATGTATAGGCAATTGCAACACCCTCTTCCTCAGCACGGTAGCTGGACCAGATATCATAAAGGTTTATATAATAGCCTAAGTTTTCATTAAGAACAGGACCGTGCAGCGGACAAATAACCTCAATATCAAGTGCTGCCGCCTTTTTAAGAAGGCTTTGAACCTGAGCACCGTACTTGCCCACAATACCGATATAATAACGTCTTGCCTCACACGCCCATTCCTCGTCAGTATCGGTTGTGCCGAACTTGCCAAAGCCATCTGCCGAAAACAGAACCTTGTCGCATTTGTCATAGGTAACAATAACCTCGGGCCAATGCACCATAGGTGCAGTCACAAACACAAGGCTGTGCTTGCCAAGCTCAAGGGTATCGCCCTCGCCCACAACAAGCTGACGGCCTGCAAAGTCTGTGCCAAAAAACTGCTTCATCATCACAAAAGCCTTTTGTGATGCAACAATTTTTGCATCAGGGAAGAGCTCTGCAAAATTCTTTATATTTGCCGAGTGGTCAGGCTCCATATGCTGAACAATCAAGTAATCGGGAGTCTTGCCCTCTGTAACAGCCTTTATGTTGGCAAGCCATTCGTCACCGAATCGTGCATCAACCGTGTCAAATACTGCAATTTTTTCATCAATAATTACATAGGAATTATATGCCATGCCGTTTGGAACTATGTATTGTCCCTCAAACAAATCTATTTCACGGTCATTTACGCCAACGTATTTAATATCCTGTGTTATTTTCATTCTTTACCTCTTTCTATATTTAAAAAGTCTACTTGGTATATACCAGCTCATAATGCTCACCATCTGCAAGCTCGGTATCATCAACACCAGTTGTCATATATTCACCATTTTTGCTGAATGACCAATAGGTCTGAGTCTTGTCATAGTCAGCGGTAATCCCGTTTACCACTTTTATATACATCCCGTAAGCACCCTTTTCACCTGCAATAAGGTCATTCTCAATCAAAGCCTCGCCCACGGTCTTTTTGTCGGTGTTAATTGTAAAGGTAACAGCCTTGTCCAAAGCCTCAACTTCAACAAAAATAGTCTTTTCACCTTTTCCAAGCTCTGTATTCTCGGTATACACCGCACTTTGCCAAAGGTCCGCATCTGCACTTTGTCCGCCGCAGGCAACAAGACTTATACACAGTAAAACAACTGTAAGTATGCTGATTATGGTCTTTTTCATCTTAATCATCCTTTCGGTTTTTTCATCAGTTAACAAGATAGATTGTATCACACATTATTAAAATTTTCAATGGAAAACTAAAGTTTTATTCAATAATATTTCCATCCGTCGAAATTGTAACTACACGCCACGGAATAAATTTACCGCTTGCCATAAGTGCATTCTTTACCGCATTTTCAATTCCACCGCAACAGGGAACCTCCATACGTACAACAGTTACACTTTTTATGTTGTTGTTTGCTATTATATCGGTAAGCTTCTCGGTGTAATCCTCATCGTCAAGCTTGGGACAACCGATAAGAGTTATGTGATTACGTATAAACTCGTTGTGGAAGTTTCCGTAAGCATATGCCGTACAATCTGCCGCAATCAAAAGATTTGCGTTTTCAAAATATGGTGCACGGGTCGGTACAAGCTTTATCTGGCAAGGCCATTGTCTGAGCTGACTTGAAATTTTTTGTGTTACCTTTGCCGTGCTGTCTTCCTCGCGTCTTATTGCCCTTGCCTGAGTCCCGGGACATCCGCAGGGCAGCGGAGCCTGTATTTTTTCCGCTTTTGCCGCATTTACCGCCGTCTCGTCATAGGCAGGGGCTTCACGTTCTTCAAAACTGATAGCTTTGGTAGGACAGGCAGGCAAACAATCCCCAAGACCATCACAATAATCTTCACAGGTAAGTTTTGCCTTTCCATTTATCATCTCAATAGCACCCTCGTGACAAGCAGCAGCACACGCACCGCAGCCATTACATTTTTCTTCATCAATTTTTATTATTTTTCTCAACATAATTTGTTGATCCTTTCAATTTTACTTGATTTATTTTCTTTAATATACTATAATAATTAAAGAAAAGATGTTGAATTTTCAACAAAAGGTGATGAAAATGGAAAAATATTTTGAAATTTTAAGGAACTGCCCGTTATTTTTGGATATTCAAGACAAGGATTTAATTCCGCTTTTGGCCTGTCTTGGTGCAAGGGTTGAAAGCTTTGGCAAAAAGTACACCATATTTGCCGAGGGTACCCCCTCAAGATATATAGGTATAGTTCTGTCAGGTAAGGTACAGATTATTCAGCTTGATTATTACGGCAATCGCAGTATAATTGCAGAAGCTGGCCCAGGCGAGCTTTTTTCGGAGGCCTTTGCCTGTGCCGGACTTGACTCCGCTCCCGTATCCGCCATTGCCGATGAGGACAGCGAAATTATGCTGATCGATTGTCATTGCATAACGCACACCTGCTCAAATTCCTGCGAGTTTCATCAGCAGATAATTTTTAACCTGATGAAAAATCTTGCGGCAAAAAACATAATGTTTTTGCAAAGAATACAAATAACCTCAAAGCGAACCACCCGCGAAAAGCTGCTTGAATACCTTGCCACCCAGGCAAAAAAGCATAATTCAAGCACCTTTGATATCCCCTTTGACAGGCAGGAACTTGCGGATTATCTCGAGGTTGACCGCAGCGGTCTGTCTGCCGAAATCAGCAAGCTGCGAAATGAAGGCGTTCTTAAATCAAAAAAGAGCCGGTTTACTCTTCTGTAGACCGGCAAACTCAAGCTGTCACAAGTGAGTATAAATTAAATAATACAGTTGAAAATGGTAAATAACTACAAAAATTATCTTAGCTCAGGCAGCTGCATAATTGCATTATTTAAATCAACCAGATTGGAAGCTTTCTTTATTGCCTTAAAAAGCTTCTTCTCGTCAGGGAAATTCCACATCATATACATCCATATTTCTTTCAGCTTATGCAGGGTATAAATCTCCGACCCCAGGACCCCGAGATACCGTTTTTGCAAATTTGCGGTAAAGTCCACAAGCTCGGCAGTTTTAAGTCTTTCGCCGCCCTTGATTTCGCGGAATATTGCAGGGTTTGCAACTGCACCCCTGCCAAGCATAACCGAATGCAGCTTTGGAAATTCACCTTTAATTTTGTCGAAATCCTTTGAAGAAAAAACATTTCCGTTATAACAGACAGGCACCTCTGAACTGTCATAAGCCTTTTTAAATGCCTCCATATCCGGCACACCGTTATAGTAATTTTCACGGGTACGGGGATGAATAATCAAAAGGCTTATGGGGTATTTGTTGTAAACCTCCATTAGCCTTTCCATTTCCTCTGCCTGCCAAAATCCGATTCGGGTCTTTACCGAAACATCTATGTCTGTTTTCTCAAATATACGACAAAGAAACTCGTCAATCCCCTCGACGTCTTTTAAAAACCCTGCACCCCGACCCTTTTTTACTACCGTTCCCGAAGGACAGCCAAAGTTGAGATTGATTGAAGTATAGCCAAGCTCCTTTATTTTGGGCAAAAAGCTCAAAAATGCCTCAGCCTTGTTTGAAAGGACTTGAGGCACAAGGTCAATTCCTTGGTTTTTGTCGGGGACAATGTCACGGATTACCCTAAGCCCCACCTTTTCGTTTTCGGTAGGGGTAATAAACGGGGCAAAGTACCCGTCACAGCCGCCAAACATCCCGTTATGGGTGTTTCGGTATGTATATGTGGTTATCCCCTCAAGCGGGGCAAGATATAATCTCATAGTTGCTCCTTTAATATAACCCTGTAATCCTTTTAAACCCGCCTAAAACTTAATCTCATCATCAACCTCAACAAAACCATCGGGGGTTTCCACCATATCCTGACGCTTAAGCAAAAATCTTCTTATTACAAAAAGTACTGCAATTGATGATACTGTAATAAGATTTTCCCATGCCGCCGCACCATGCCCCACAATCAGCTGACGTGCCAACGCAAAGGCAAGAACCTCAATCACCGTTTCGGGGGTGTGCTTGCAAAGCATTTTGATAAGCTCGGCACCGATTGCAAGAATAATGGCATTGTCAAGAATCGTCACAAGCGCCTCGGCACCCTGGGAGTATATTGACGCTGTAACCGTATCAATAACAAGCCGCACAGAGAGAATTAAAATTGCAATTCCCACTATCACCGACACAAGAAGCTCAAACAAGTAGCTGGTCTCAAACATCTTATCCTGAAGCTTTTTTCTCATAATTTTTCTCCTTACCGTACATTTTATATTTTAAGAATACCCTCATCAATATCCATAATAAGTCTTTTTATTGCGTGTTCCTGATTGCTTACCGTCACATAATCCGCCACCTCAAGCACTTCGGGCCTTGCATTTGAAACCGCAACCCCGACACCGGCTGCTTTAATCATAGGCACGTCATTATTATAGTCACCTATTGCAACAGTTCTTTTTACGTCAACTTTCATAAGCTCAGCAAGCTTGGTTATAATCGTACCCTTGTTTATGCCCTTTGGCAAAATTTCGTGAAGTGCAATATCACTTCGTACAAAATCAAAATCATCTGCCGCAGGGTGTGCATCAAGAAGCTCGCCCACTTTGTCTACCACACGGGGGTCATCATGTCCAAAAATAATCTTTGCAAGAGGCTGATTCAGGTCACGTATTCCGCAGGTGATATTTGCCACCCCTGTAATCTGCCTGAACTCCTCCATTGCCTTGTTTTCACGGCAAAAGTATACTGTATCAAAGGTATTAAGCTGAATACCTATCCCCGGCAGGCTTTCGTCTATATACTCAACCAAATCAAGAGGGGATTTGTCAAACCCTTGCTTCCACAGATATTCCTGCTTTATGTGGTCATACACACCGCCACCGTTGATGCAGCCAAAGGGGCAGTTTGGATTGATTTTGTTGTAAATATCCGAGATATAAAATGGCATACGTCCCGTAACAAAGGTAAAAAGGCCGCCCTCGCTTTTGAAATATTCAATGGCTTCAAGATTTTCAGCCGATATATTTTTGTCATTATCAAGAATTGTACCGTCAAGGTCGGTGCAAATTAATATTCCGTCAAATTTATTCATTTTTCCACTCCGTATATTATTTAAAAATTAATCGCCTTACTTCGGTACTTCACATTTAGTACAAGCCCCACCGCAATCATATTCGTCAGCATTGACGAGCCGCCATAGCTGAAAAACGGCAAAGGGATTCCCGTTACCGGCATAATACCGATGCACATACCCACATTCTCGATTATATGAAACGAAAACATCGCCGCAACGCCAATGCATATATACAACCCCAGATTGTTTCTGGCATTTACGCCTATGATAAGACACCGTATGACGATTGCAATAAGAAGCAAAATAGCAATTACGCCGCCTAAAAAACCAAGCTCCTCACACACAACAGAAAATATAAAGTCTGTATGTCGTTCGGGCAGAAAGTTGTTGTACTGACTTCCGCCATTGTAAAGACCCGTGCCGAAAAACTTGCCCGATCCGATTGCAATTTTGGACTGGGTAACCTGATACCCTGTACCCGACGGGTCATTTGCAGGGTTGAAAAGGTTGATTATGCGCTCCTTTTGATAATCTTTCAGTACAAAAAACCAGGCAAGAGGGATTGCAACCCCCACCGCACCTGCTCCGCAGGCAATATACTTCCAGCTGATTTTTGCGGCAAACAGCATTGAAATTGCAATAAACACAAAAACCACAGCTGTACCAAAGTCGGGCTGAAGAAGAACAAGCCCCACCAAAAATCCCAGATGTAAGAGCAGAAATACAACATTCCGCGGTCGGTCAATAAGGTCGTCAACCTCGGAAAGGTGTTTGGCAAAGGTAATGATAAATGCAAGCTTTACAAGCTCGGCAGGCTGAATGCCGATAAGCGAGCCAAATCTGAACCAGCTTCTTGCCCCGTTTTCGTAAGTGCCTATTCCCGGTATAAGGACAAGTATAAGCAAAACTGCCGAAATTCCGTAAAGGTAAAAGGCAAGGCTTGCCAGATGCTCGTAATCAAGAACCATCAATACGGCAACAGCCAAAAGTCCAAGCAAAAACGCTACCGCCTGAACTGCCGTATACTTGACAGGTGACGGAGCCGAACTTGAAATCATAACTATTCCAAAAACCGACGCCAAAGCAACAAGACCAAAAAGCAGAAAATCGAAATTCTTTTTAAAATCATTGTGCTTGTTTAAATTATCAATATTCAAAAATTTTTCACTCCTTAAAGCTGACAGCCACACCGTCGCCTATGGGTATAATAGCTGTACTGAGCTGCTTGTTTTCTTTCAGCATTTCAAGATATGCCCTGAGTCTTCGGACAATGGTAATCTTTCGTCTTACCACAAGCTCGTCTGTTGCGGTCATACCCTTGTAAAGAATATTGTCCGAAACAAGAAGTCCGCCTTTTCTTAAAAGTCTTAAACAATTGGGAAAGAACTCCATATACTGACCCTTTGCCGCATCGACAAAAATCACATCAAATATGCCCTCGCCCTCCATATCTTCAAGAACTTTCACTCCGTCACCACGTAAAAGTGTAATTTTATCCTCAAGTCCGGCTTTTTTTATGTTCTCTGCGGCAAGGTCCGCCATTTCGTCAGAAAGCTCAATTGTGGTCACACGTGCATTTGAAGCACGGCTCATTCTTATTGCTGAATACCCGATTGCCGAGCCTACCTCCAGAATATTTTCCGCATTCATAAGCTTCAGTAAAATTTCAATCATCCTGATACTTTCAGGCTGCGAAATCGGAACTTCATTTTCCTTTGCGTACTTCTCCATTTCAAGAAGCTGTCCCTCACTTTGGGGAATTGTGTCCCGGATATATCGTATTATGTAATCGTAATTTATATTATCGTCCTCAATCCATGCCTTCATTCAGAATAACCTCTCTGTTTTAGTTTTGCAACTCTTTAACAATCCGAAGATGCTCTTCATTTGTTTTGCTGAACACGTTCTCGCTGCCGTCTGAGCGTGCCGCAAAATACAGATAGTCCGTATCATCGGGATAAAGTGCCGCCCTTACGGCAGCAATCCCAGGTGACGCAATGGGCCCTATGGGCAAGCCCTTGTTTATATAAGTATTATAATCCGATTTGATTTTTATATCCGAATTTGAAAGTACAGCCTTGCGTTCTTTGATTATATACTGCACGGTTGCACATGAGCCAAATGCCATATTGTATTTCAGCCTGTTGTAGAATACCGATGCAACCTTACCAAGCTCGCCCTCATTTGCCGCCTCACGCTCAACAATTGATGCCATAGTCACAATTTCATCAAGGGAATATCTGGTCCCCGATTTGTTGTATTCAGGCAAAACATTATTCTGAAATGCGGTAAGCATACGGCAGATTATGTCATATTCACTCTCACCCATAAACACCTCGTAGGTTGCAGGGAAGAGATATCCCTCAAGCCGGTTTTCGCTGCGGTCAATACCTTTAACAAAGGAGAAGTCAAAATCTCCCTCGTCAAGCAACCGCAAAAATTCCTTCTCGTCTGCACCTGCCGACTTGGCAAAAGCCTCAGCAATCTGCCATGCTTCAAACCCCTCGGGGATTAGCACGGTAACAGTTTCGTCATATGCCACGTCAGGCTTGTCCGCAAGCTTTTTAATTATTGAAGCATAGCTTTGCCCGTTGTGGAAATTGTGTCCGCCCTTTTGAAAGGTATGGTCACCGCCAAGCTTTTCAAAAATACGCAAAAACACAGGGTGTCTGACAATGCCCTCATCCTTAAGAATTTGAGCAATACCGCTCATACCTGTACCGCCGGGAATGTTTACAAGTGTTATTTTGTCCTTTGAGCCGAATATGCCAAGCATATCCTCAGCAAGGGAGAAACCCCATATAAAAACGCAAACAGCCAAAGCCACCACAGCATAAAGCAGCAGAGACCCCGACCGTCTTTTTTTTATTCTTAAAAATAAATTTCTTATCATATTCATAGGCAACATCACCCACTTTTAAGTAAAAAATACTTGACAACCACCACAGCTGCACTCAAAAGCACCGGCAAGCTGAATATGCTTGTTGCCACCATTGGCCCGGTACGAAAAATCTTGTTCCTTTTCATTCCGTTCTTTTGCTTGGCAAGAACCGCAAACGCCGCCCCGAACACAATCACCATAGCCGCCAGAAAGACAAAAAGTCTGTCAATAATTACTGGCATAATATATGCTCCAAACAAAAGTGCCGTCAGGTTGCTTGCACCGTGATAAATCATTGCCGCATAAAGGGAACGGCTTTTTATAAGAATTATTGACGCAACAATACCCATAAAAAAGAAGCCTGCAAACTCATTTATCCGAAGATGCAAAAGCGCAAAGGTCATACCGGTAAAGATTACCGCAGCCACAGTATTGCAACGGCTGTATGCCCTGAAAATTATGCCCCTCATCCAGAATTCCTCAAGCACCGCAGGAATTAAAACAACCGAAAAAATACCAATAATTATTTCATTCATTTCCTTGGCAACAGGCACAGCCTCGGCTGCCTCCTGCTGAAAGAAGGTTGTCATAACAAAATTAGCCGGAACATTCAAAAGCATCATCACAAACTGTCCCGAAACGCCAAGTATTATTGCAAGCAAAACAAACCTCAGCTTGCAGCCGCAAAGGCACAGCTCGGCCTTTGCCGATTTTGCACCGCCACGCCATGCCGTCCTTGCATACAAAAGTATGGGGACACCGATTGCAAAAATCTCGACAAATGCAATCTGAATATATTCATGAGGGGGATTTTGCATAAAGCTTACCACAGCCTGAACAGCAACCTGTGCCGCAAACTGAGCAAGAACAACCCAAAAAAGCATCCACCTCACGCTTTTTATTTGTTTTCTGAGTTCATACTTTTTATCAGTCATCAACTTCTCCTAAAAAATCAGGCATGCTGCATTTTATCAAGGATTTCCCGACCCTTGTCGCCCTGCCTGAAATAGTCAACAATAGCCGCACCGAAAAGCATAGAAGCCCCTGCACCCTTTGCTGTTATTACATTTTCCGAAACTACGCAAGGCTCATCCACATATTCCGCACCCTTAAGAAATTCCTCAAAGCCCGGATAGCATACTGCCTTTTTGCCCTCCAACGCTCCTACATTGCCAAGAACCATAGGTGCAGCACAAATAGCCGCCATAAGCAGCTTGTTGTCCATGCAGTATTTAATAGCCTTTCTCACGGTCTTGTCAAAGTCAAGATTGACAGTTCCGGGCATACCGCCGGGCAGAATGATGCCATCCATATATTCATAATCAATGTCCTTTTTATCAATATCCGGAAGAACCATAATATCATGACATCCGCACACAGCACCGCCTGCCACCGAAACAGTCTTTACCCTTACTCCTGCACGTCTTAACACATCAAGACAACCTATTGCTTCGGTTTCTTCAAAACCGTCTGCCAAAAACATATAAAGCATATCAAAATACCTCTTTTGATTTTATTTTTCTTTAAAAACCTCAATAACAAACTTAGGAAGTGCCGCAAATCTGCCTATTCTTGACGGATTTTTTGCAATTCTGTAAAGCCATTCAAGATTAAGCTTTATAAATATTTCAGGGGCACGTTTTGCCGTGCCGGCAAGAACATCCAACGTTCCGCCCACGCCCATACAAAGATTAACCTTTAACTTATCCTTATGCATAGCAATCCATTTTTCCTGTTTCGGTGCACCAAGACACACAAGCAAAAGCTTTGCTCCCGAATTGTTAATTTCATCAACAATCTCTTCGTCTTCCTCTGGTTTGAAATATCCGTTTCGGGTCCCTGAAACAACTATGCCGGGGTACTTTTCTTCAAGCTTTTCCTTTGCTGTTTCAGCAACGCCCGGCTTTGCACCAAACAAAAACACACCGTCACCGGTCTTTGCAATTTTTTCAAGCAAAGCACAGGTAAGGTCAAAGCCTGCCACCCTTTCAGGAACAGGAGTTCCCAAAAGCTTTGCACCATAAACAACACCTATGCCGTCTGCGGTACACATATCCGCATTATTAAGAATTTCGCAAAGCTCCCTGTCCTCACGGGCACATATTATTATCTCGGGATTTGGGGTGAATATCATTGACACACCCTCGGTTTTAACCAGATTTTCTGCCCTTTCAAGTGCCTGTGCAAAGGTCAATCTGCTGACATTTACACCAAGAATATTTACCTTATCCTGCATAGTAAAACCTCCCATTTAAAAGCTTAGTTCTCCAATGTCCAGTCAATGGGTGTATGACCCATTCCCCGAAGCAGTTCATTTGTCTTTGAAAAATGTCTGCAACCAAAAAAACCGTTGTATGCCGAAAGAGGGCTTGGGTGTGCCGCCTCAAGGATTTTGTGGTTGGGGTTTGTAATAAGCTCTTTTTTCCGTCTTGCATTTGCACCCCACAGCAAAAATACTATTCCCTTTTCACGCTCATTAAGAAGCTCAATAACCCGGTCGGTAAACATTTCCCAGCCCATACCCTTGTGACTGTTTGCCTCGCCCGACCTGACTGTAAGCACCGCATTAAGCATAAGCACACCCTGTTTTGCCCATCCGATAAGCTCGCCGTGGTTTGGCGGAACAAATCCCACATCGCAAGATAGCTCCTTATATATATTTTTAAGCGAGGGCGGCGGTTCAATACCCTTTTTTACCGAAAAACAAAGTCCGTGTGCCTGACCCTGACCGTGGTACGGGTCCTGACCGATAAGCACCGCCTTGACACTATTGTACGAGGTATATCTGAGCGCATTGAAAATATCATACATATCAGGGAAAACCTGTCGGGTTTTGTATTCTTTTGCAAGAAATACCCTTAGCTTCTGATAGTATTCTTTCTCAAATTCGCCCTTTAAAAGGTCGTCCCATTCATTGCCTATATTAACCATTTTGAACTGCCTTTCGGTAAATAATATTATTTTACGACCGTGCCATTTAAATGCAGCATTTACGCAAAATACCGCAAATTATCAGATGCCGTTTCCTTTGAAAACGTTGCGGAACGACACACAGGTCGTTTCCTACGGCATTGATACCCTTGTGGTGGTCTGCGGGTCGTCGAGGACGCCGCCCCCTACAACGTTCACCGGATGGATTAATGTAGGGGAGGGTCTCTGTACCCTCCCGTCACAATCGGAATTAATCAAACCACCCACATCTATAAGTTAAATTTTTATTTAGATTTCGTGATTTCGCGGGCATAGCTGACTTTTCCCCGCCTGACGCACCCTGATTTCTTGCCCAAAATATTTGTTTTGGGCGAAAGAGGAGCAACCCTGAAAAAGATGAGGGTTTTGCGCCGCAAAATCCGAATGAAAATTCAGGCGTTGCGACGAGGTATGCGAGTGCGCGAAAATCACGAAAGATGAATGAAAATTTTACTTATGCTTAATTACAAAACGTTTGATTTTCTTAGTAGTAGTCTTTTCAAATTCCGTATCCCTGAACACTACCTTTTGAATGTGCTTGTATGAGGGAAGTGTTTTGTTGAGAGCCTGAACATCGGCTTTTATTTTTTCCTTTTCATCTGGTGTTTCGGTGTAGATTTCGGCACAGATAAGTTTTTCGTCCTCGTATACTACCACCTCGGTTACACCCTCTACGTGCTGGATAACCGCTTCAATTTCTTCGGGATAAACATTTTTGCCGTTGGGGGTTATAATAAGATTCTTTTTTCTGCCTGTTATAAAAATAAAGCCTTCGTCGTCAATACGACCATAGTCTCCTGTACGGAACCATTCACCCTCAAATACCTCGGCTGTTGCTTCGGGGTTGTTGTAATATCCAAGCATAACGATAGGACCTTTAACCAAAAGCTCGCCTTCGCCGTTTTCGTCAGGGTTATCAACCTTGACCTCAACGCCGGGGATAGGAAGTCCTGCACTGCCAAACTTGAAATCTTTGTTTCTGTCGGTTGAGATAATAGGCGAACACTCGGTTATTCCATAACCGCCGATAACGGTAATACCCAAATCATCAAAGCCCTTTGCAACCTTTAAATCAAGGGGAGCACCTCCGACAATAAGCATTTCAAGATTGCCGCCAAAGGCATTAATAACCGACTTGAAGAATACTTTTCTTAAATCAATACCCACCTTGCGAAGTCCGTTGCTTACCTTTATCAGTACCTTCAGAATTTTGTCCTTGCCGCTCTTTTTAGCATTTTTCCAGATTCCCTTGTAAAATGTATCTGCGAAAAGGGGTACAACCGAAATATGCTGGGGCTTTAATGTGTTTATGTCCTTAAGAACATTTCTGAGATTGTTGTTAATATATGTTTTATAGCCTGCATAAACCTGACAAAGTACGCCTGCCATCATGCCAAAGGTATGGTTAAGAGGAAGAACAACAACGGTATTGGGCGGCTCAAGCAGATTGCTGCAGCTGTGTGTCATATCAAACAGCAAATTCCGCTGACAAAGCATAACGCCCTTGGGGTTGCCGGTTGTACCTGAGGTGTAAATAAGTGCACAAAGCTTTTCGGTATCCTGCTGAACTGAATTTACATCAACAGACTTATCTGCAATAAGCTCTGCACCCTTTTTATACGCTTCTTTCACATCGTCAATTTCCATAAAATATTCAACCGTTGCCATATCAGCCTTGTTTTCATCAATGGCAGCCTTTTTTGCCGAAGAATAAACCAGCACCTTTGCTTCGCAGTCGCAGACAAGGTTCCTTACCTCAACACCTGTGATTTCCTTGTCAATGGGAACAATCACATTACCGCTGCAAACCGCTGCAAAATATGTAACAATCCACTCATAACTGTTTTCGCCATAGAGTGCAATCTTTTCATCCTTAAGGTCAAGATTTAAGAAGTATGCAGCAAGTGCATCAATATCGTCTGTAAATTTTTTGTAATCAACAGTCACGTCACCGCCTTTTTCGGCATACATAAACGCCGGCTTTGACGAGTATTTTTCACGCATAAAATCTACAAAGTGTCTGAAATCCTTGATTTCAGGCATTTCGTAATAGGGGTAGTGATTGTTCTTTTTCATAATAAATTAAATCCTTTCTTTAAATATCTTATTTTACATAATTTCATTATCCGTGCTGTCCTTTTTCTGTGTAGCCTCAATAAACTTTTCCACAGTTGAATAAACAAAGAAGTTTGACATAAATCCACTTGCCGCCAAAAGCACAACAACCTCAAGCAAAAGGAATATAGGCATAAAGAGGGGCATATTCCCCATAACCGTACCAAAATACGGAATAATTATGTGGATAAGAACCATTGCAACGAAAATAGCAAGATTCTTTGGCGCTTCGGCAAATACCAAGAGCAAGGAATTTTTGTAAAGGTCCTTTAATTTAAGCTCAAATGTCACCATAAGCTGATAAATGTAAAAATGCATCATTATAAACACAAGGGAAACGAAGCCGATTAACCCTGCAAGATAGGACATAGGACCCGGAATCCCCAGATAGAACTTAAACGCAATGGTCAGCACAACAAAGGCTAAAACATCTGTTACCCACACAACAAGCGCCTGACCAAAGTTTGATTTTGTCCTTTGCCACATATCACTTATAAGCCATACGTGTTCTTCTCTTGCATAGTTGCGGAGTATGTAGGTAAGACCTGCAGTAACAGGACCTGCACCAAAAAATACTGTAAACAGCAATGCAACAAAGGTTCTCAGCACCATATCAAAAAATGCAACCTGAAGCTCTACCACACCATTTAAAACATCAGCAGGACCGCTTCCAAAGCTTTGAGCAATAATGGGAGTAAAGTAATCGGTTATACCACTTGTCAAAATTCCGGACACAAAAATCATGACGACAAATGCCGGAATACAACAAATCACATAAAGCAGATTAGCCTTGCAAAGACCCCAGAACTTCCTGAAAAATATTTCAAAAAACACAGCAATTCTCTTTTTGTTGGGGTCTCTTCTTTCCACGCCCTTGCCGGGTTTTGCATAATTAAAGCCAAACATCATTGTTCTCCTTTGTATTCAGAAATTGTTACAAACTCACGAAGCTTTTCAAGGGTTTTTGTTCCTATTCCGTCGGTACAGACGAGGTCATCAACTGAATAAAAGCCATGCATCTTTACACGTTGTCTGACAATTTCCCAGGCTTTAGACTTTCCTATCCCCGGAAGCCGCATAAAATCCTCAGCCGATGCCGTATTTATGTCAATTACCTTTGCACCCGCCTTTATCTTTTCGGGAATTTTAATATCATTTAAATCATTCTGCCGGCTTTCGGTATCAGCCTCCGAACTAAGCGGCAACTCATTTAATGGCTCTTTTTCCAAAAAACCAATTCCATCAAGAACAACATACACCCACATAAGAAAGAGTATTACAAAGCAACTGACCGGAACAAAAATAAACCTTTTAAAAATCTCGTATTTTTTCATAATCTACATTAAACACTTCTTTTAAACATACATAGTTTATTCTAACATATTTTACTTTTAATTACAAGAATTTTTTTAAATAAAAACAAAGTGGCGACCGATGCTCGCCTTGCGGCAGAGGTTGCGTCAACACTTTGTTTGCCCATATGCATTTCGGCAAAGCCGAAAATCTTGCACGGGCATAAAAAAACCTGTATCCGACATTCATCGAATACAGGTTTTATTTCTGAAGATTTAGCCTTCAACTTTTACAACTTCTTTATTCTTGTAATATCCGCAAGCCTTGCAAGCTCTGTGAGGCATCTTGAATTCACCGCACTGAGGACAAGCTACCATACCGGGAATAACAAGCTTCCAGTTTGCTCTTCTCTTATCTCTTCTTGCTTTAGAAGTCTTTCTCTTTGGAACTGCCATTTCAGCTACACCTCTTTCCAATCAAATATAATTTTAACAAGGACAAAAATCCCTGCATAATCTACTCAAAAAATTTGTCCAACACATCAAATCTCGGGTCTGAAGTCCGTGTATCACAACCGCAATCACCAAGGTTGAGATTTTTTCCGCAGACAGGACAAAGTCCGCGGCAATCCTCTTTGCAAAGCTTTTTTATAGGCATTGCAACAATTATGTTGTTAAGTACAATTTCATCAAGCTCGACCTGATTGCCCTGAAAGTACACAGCATCCAAATCCTCGGTCTCACTTGCAAATTTATCTTCTTTTTTCAAAACTTCTTCAAACGAACACTCAAATTCTTCACAAAACTCGTCGCAGCATCTGTTGCACACACAGCGAAGAACTGTTTTAACCTTTGCTGAAAGCTCAAGGCTGCCGCCTATATTTACCACATTGCCGGATACCAAAACAGGCTGGCTGAATTCAATACCCAAATCCATGGCATCCTGAAAGTCAAGCTTTGTATCAAAGGCAAGCTTTTTGCCCTCGGCATTAACAACTGCGGATAAATCAAGTATCATTAAAGCATCCCTTAATTCAAAAAGAAAATGTGGTGGGCACAATAGGGCTCGAACCTATGACCCTCTGCTTGTAAGGCAGATGCTCTCCCAGCTGAGCTATGCGCCCACATCAAACTGCCTGAAGTCCTGTCTGAAAAAAAGTTGGTGGGCACAATAGGGCTCGAACCTATGACCCTCTGCTTGTAAGGCAGATGCTCTCCCAGCTGAGCTATGCGCCCATACCTTAAATCACACACGTCTTCAAACGCGTCAGCATATATTATACACAAAACCATTTGGTTTGTCAACAAATTTTTTAAAAAATTTTTCTTAAAAACAAAACGGACCGATTTTCACCGGTCCGCATACTGCATTTTTACCACATTAGTTTGCCTTTGAATCCAAAAATGCATTGATTTTTTCAACAAGAGCATCTGCGTCTGTACCGTGAACCATACAAGCCTGTTCAATGCTTTCGCCACTTGCCGAAGGGCAACCAAGGCAGTGCATTCCTATTTCAAGAAAGAACGGTGCTGTACCGGGGTCAAGACGAAGTACATCCAGAATAATTGTATCCTTTGTAACCTTTGCCATTTTTAAAATCTCCTTTTATATAATTTCAAGTCAAAAACCTTTTGCCCTGACTTTGTTCAGCTTCAGGCAACAAGTGCCGACTTGCTGTGCTTTTTACCAAGCAATGTATAGTATAACTCATTTATTATATTATTTCAAGTATTTTTAAAAATTTATTCATATAATTTCTTTAAAACAAAGCCTGATGCCGCTTAATAAAATTTTAATTCCGCTACATCATCTTTATATTATTTCCCAATAAAGATTTTTTATTTGAAAAATATTATTGTAAACCGGATGCCATTTTTTTACAATTTTCAGCTACCCCGTAAAATCAAGGGTTATCCCCAGATTTGACCTAAAATTACTCGTTTTTTTGAAATATAGGGTTGTTCCTGTGGATAATGTGGATAACTCTGTTAATAACTTATAATACGCACTTCTTTGTCCACATTCGATATTATGTAAACCAATTTACGTTCAAAATAAGGTTTACATAATATTATAAAATTTTATCTTCAAAAGTCTTGACAAAGAAAATTTGTTTGCTTTTTTAATATTTTTTTGTTTGAATTTACAAATTCTATAAATGCAAAGTAAATTACTTATAGTCAATTTTTTCAAGCTTTTTTTTCATTCTTTGAAGAGCATTGTCAATGGACTTTGGTGGCTTGTCCATAAGCTGTGCTATTTCCTGATATGACTTCCCCTCAAGATAAAACGCAAGCACCGATTTCTCAAGGGGACTTAAAACCTCATTCATTTTTTCGGTTAAAAATTCGGTGTTTTCCTTACTGATAAAAAGATGTTCGGGGTCGGTTTCCGCACTGCCGGGAAGGACTTCTGCCAAAACCCCCTCAGAATCTCCCTCGTACATAGGATTACTAAGGGAAACATAGGAGTTAAGCGGCATATGCTTTTGTCTTGTTGCGGTTTTTACCGCGGTAATTATCTGACGCTTTACACAAAGCTCGGCAAAGCCCGAAAAGGACGCCGTCTTCTCGCTGTTAAAATCACGGATTGCCTTAAAAAGACCTATCATACCCTCTTGTATAAGGTCCTCTTTGTCAGCACCTGCCAAAAAGTACATTCTTGCCCTTGAACGCACAAGATTTTTATATCTGGCAAGGATATATTCGGTTGCAATTAAGTCACCCTCTGCCGAAAGCTTCACCAGCATTTCATCACTTAAAGTCTCATAATCGGTATATGCCATTTTCACCCCTCCTTTTTAAGGAAAAACGGGGTGTAGTTTACCTACACCCCTTAACAGACTCTATTTTACGAGTTCCAATGTTTCCTTTGCAATCATAAGCTCTTCGTTTGTCGGGATAACCAGTATGCGAACCTTTGAGCCGTCAACCGAGATATCCATCTGTGCACCGCGGATTGCCTTTTCGTTTTTAGCATCATCAACTTCGATACCATAGCTTTCCATATTTTCAAGAATAGCCTTTCTCATAAGCGAAGTATTTTCGCCGATACCTGCTGTAAATACAATTGCATCAACGCTGCCTAAGGTTGCCATATATGTTCCAACATACTTTTTAACGCTGTAAGCAAACATATCAAGAGCAAGCTTTGACTTTTCGCAACCGTCATTTTGTGCAGCCTCAAGGTCTCTGAAGTCAGAGCTTACACCGGAAATACCGTAAACACCTGATTCCTTGTTGAGGATTTTGTCAACATCTTCAAGGCTCTTACCTTCCTGGTCAGCAATAAACTTAACGATTGCAGGGTCAATATCGCCTGAACGTGTACCCATGCAAACACCAGCAAGAGGAGTAAAGCCCATTGATGTATCAACCGACTTGCCGCCGTCAACAGCTGTTATACTTGAGCCGTTGCCAAGATGGCAGGTAATAATCTTGATATCATCAAGGTTCTTTCCAAGCATCTTTGCTGCTTCCTGAGTAACATACTTGTGTGATGTACCGTGGAAGCCGTACTTTCTGATTTTGTACTTGTCGTAAAGGTCATAGGGAAGTGCATACATATATGCAGCCTTTGGCATTGTCTGGTGGAATGCTGTGTCAAACACACCAACCTGAGGTACACCTGGCATAGCTTCTTCGCAAGCTGCAATACCGATAAGGTTTGCAGGGTTGTGAAGAGGTGCAAGAGGAATACATTTTTCAACCTCCGCCTTAACATTGGCATCGATAACAACCGACTTGTTAAAGATTTCGCCGCCGTGAACAACACGGTGACCAACAGCTGAAATTTCATCCATTGATGCGATTACGCCGTGGTCTTTGTCAGTAAGGGCATCAAGCACCATACGGATTGCATCCGAGTGGTCTTTCATATTCTGTTCAATTACAACCTTGTCACCGCCGTTGGGGGTGTGGTTGAGCTTTGAGCCATCAATACCGATTCTTTCGCAAAGACCCTTTGCAAGAACTGACTCGGTATCCATATCAATAAGCTGATACTTAAGTGATGAGCTGCCTGCATTGATAACTAAAATTTTCATTTTTTATCTTTCCTTATTATATAATGTAGTATTTATTTATTCCCTCTCCAGGGACAAATTTCATATTATTAATAATACCCTGTTTTCGGAGATTTAATTACTGAGCCTGAACACAGGTAATAGCAACAACGCCCACGATATCATCAGCACTGCAGCCACGTGAAAGGTCGTTGATAGGCATTGCAATACCCTGAGTTACAGGACCGTAAGCCTCTGCCTTTGCAAGTCTTTGTGCCAGCTTGTAGCCAATGTTGCCTGCATCAAGGTCAGGGAATACAAGTACGTTTGCGTGACCTGCAACCGAGCTGTTTGGTGCCTTTGACTCACCGATTTCAGGAACGATTGCTGCATCAAGCTGAAGCTCGCCGTCAACCTTAAGGTCGGGATTCTGCTCCTTGCAAATTCTTGTAGCCTCAACAACCTTGGTTACGTCGTCGTGCTTTGCACTGCCCATTGTTGAGTGTGAAAGCATTGCAACAACAGCCTCTTCCTGAACAAGAAGTTCAAAAGACTCAGCCGAGCAAGCAGCGATTGCAGCAAGCTCTTCGGGGTCGGGATTCTGAACAAGACCGCTGTCAGCAAATACGAATGTGCCGTTTGCACCATATTCGCAGTTGGGAACAACCATAAGGAAGAATGCCGAAACAAGCTTTGTGCCGGGCTTTGTCTTGATAATCTGAAGACTTGGTCTTAATGTATTTGCTGTTGAATGGCAAGCACCTGATACAACACCGTCAGCATCGCCTGCTTTTACCATAAGACAAGCATAGTACATATAGTCACCCAATGCGGTTTCCCTTGCCTGTTCGTATGTAAGACCCTTTGACTTTCTGAGTTCAACAAAAAGGTTAAGGTATTCTTCGGTTTTTTCATATGTATAGGGGTCAATGATTGTTGCACCTGTGATGTCATAACCCTTGCTGTACTTTTCAACCTCTTCGGGTGTACCGATAATTATAATGTTGGCAAAGTCCTCTTTAAGAACCTTTTCTGCCGCCTCGTAAATTCTTGCATCCATTGACTCGGGAAGAACGATTGTCTTCTTGTCAGCTTTTGCTCTTGCTTTTATTGTGTCTAAAAACTTACTCATTTTTCGCCTCCGAAAGCTTTTGAATTATTTTTTTACATCCTTTTCAGTATATAACAAATTTTTCATATATGCAAGGCAAATCTTGAATTTTTTTGCTTTTTCTAAAGGATTTTTTAATTTTTTCGCCTGAAAGACTTCCCTTTACACGAAAAATTGTATATAATGATTAATATATTCAAAACATCAGGGAGGTGAGCTTTATGTCAACAGCCGCAATAATATGTGAATATAACCCTTTTCATAACGGTCACAAATTCCACATTGAGGAAACAAAACGGCTGACGGGTGCAGATTCGGTAATTGCCATTATGAGCGGCAACTTTGTTCAGCGTGGCGAATGTGCAATCTATGACAAAAAGCTCCGTGCAAAAGCCGCAATCTCAGGCGGTGCTGATTTGGTGCTTGAGCTGCCTGCCATCTACTCCTGTGCCTCGGCAGAATTTTTTGCCCTCGATGCAGTGCGGATACTCAATGCCTTAGGCATTGTTGACACCCTCTCCTTTGGTGCAGAAGCTGATGATATATCCTCCATAATGTCTGTTGCAAAGCTGCTTGCGTATGAATCAACAGCTTTTTCTGACAGCTTGAAACGCAACTTACAAAACGGATTGTCCTATCCCGCAGCACGAGAGGCTGCGGTGGAAGAAATCCTGGGTACTGAAACAGCAAAAATTCTTTCATCACCAAACAACATTCTCGCTGCAGAGTACTGCAAGGCATTAGTTAAAGAACAAAGCAGCATTTCTCCCTTTGCAGTTTTGCGAAAGGGTGCCGCACACGACACCTACCAAACTGACGGAGCGATTGCATCGGCGAGCTATATACGGTCCATCATTTACGAGCAAGGCTTTAACAAAGCAAAAGCTTTTATGCCCGATTTTGCGGCAGAACTGTTTGATGTCGCACCAATCTATTCAGTAAAGACAATGGAAAAAGCAATTATTGCCCATCTTGTAAAAATGCCTTTAGATGACATAAAAGACATTGCCGACGTTGCCGAGGGTCTTGAAAACCGCATTAAGGCGGCGGCTGCCACATCGGCATCACTTGACGAGCTTGTTGATAAAATAAAAACCAAACGGTATACCCACAGCCGAATCCGCAGAATTATCCTTTCGGCATACTTAGGTATCAGCGGTGATTTGCGTGGGTCAATTCCGCCATATATAAAAATTCTTGACCACAACGAAAAAGGTCAAAAGCTTATTGCGGCGGCGAAAAAGACTTCCACTTTGCCCCTTGTCCGCAATACCTCTCAGCTTTTAAAGCTGAAAAATTCTGCCACAAAGGAATTTTGGGACAGAGAAGCGGTTTTTGACCGTATTTTTGAATTTTGTAAAATTTAGTTCTGGAGATGACAGTATATGAACAATCTTAACCGTGCAAGCGGTGTGCTTATGCATATTACCTCCCTTTGGGGGGACTATTCCTGCGGCTCATTCGGGGATGCCGCAAAGGAATTTATTGACTTTCTTTCAGAGAGCGGCTTTACCTACTGGCAGGTTTTGCCCTTTTGCCCCGTTGATGATTACAATTCGCCATACAAATCGCACTCGACCTTTGCAGGCAATCCTTTTCTGGTTGACCTTAAGGAACTTTCAGCCAAGGGGCTTGTAACAGAAGAAGAACTAAAAAATGCTGAACAAAACACTCCCTACTCCTGCGAATTTGACCGGCTGCGTGCTGAAAGGTATCGTCTTTTGAAAAAAGCAGCAAGTCGTGCCAAAAACCAGGCCGAGATTGAACAGTTTGTCAAAGACAATACATATATTGCTGACTTTTGTGAATTTATGGCACTAAAAGAGGTAAACGAGCTCAAGCCCTGGTGGGAATGGCAGACTTTTACCCCTGATTCCGATACGTTATTTATGTGGAAATTCATTCAGTTTGAATTTTTTAAACAATGGAATGAAGTTCGTAGCTATGCAAACAGCAAGGGTGTTAAAGTAATTGGTGATATTCCTTTTTATGTTGCTCTTGACAGCTCGGATGTGTGGCGGAATAAAAGCCAATTTATGCTTGACGAAAAAAATGTACCCCGATGCGTTGCAGGTGTACCCCCCGACTACTTTGCAAAGGACGGTCAGCTTTGGGGCAACCCCATCTACAACTGGGCAGAAATGAAGAAAAACGGCTACAAATGGTGGTGCGACAGAATAAAGTCAATGCTTGACCTTTTTGACGGGGTAAGAATTGACCACTTCCGTGCAATGCAAAACTTCTGGGCAGTTCCCTATGGCGAGGAAACAGCACGAAACGGCAAGTGGGAAGACGGTCCCGGTATGGATTTGATATCAGAGATAAAGGAAATTGCAAAGGACTCCCTTATTATTGCCGAGGATCTTGGTGACATTGATGAGTCTGTTGTAAAGCTTGTTGAAAAAAGCGGCTTCCCCGGAATGAGAATTTTTCAGTTTGGGTTTATGAGCGGTGACTCTACCCACAAGCCTCACAATTATTACAACAACTGCATTGCATATTCAGGCACGCACGACAACAATACCTTGCTTGGCTATCTGTGGGAGCTTAGCGACGATAACCGCCGTGAGATGCTTAAATACTGCGGCTACGAAAACGCCGACTGGGAACGAGGCTTTGACAGTATGCTGCGTACAATCTACCAAAGCTCGGCAGGAATTGTAATTTTCCCCATTCAGGACCTTTTAGGCTACGGCTCGGACACAAGGCTCAACACCCCCGGCAAAGCCGACGGAAACTGGAGCTTTAGAATTACAAAGGAACAGCTTTTGTCCATTGATAAGGAAAAGTTTAAGAAGTTAAATTATTTGTATAACAGATAATAAAAGGTCGCGGCGAGTTGCTGCGACCTTTTAATTATAGAAACAATCTTTTTCCCATTTTATTATATTTGTATCTATGTATTCCCATATTTTTTAATAATCTCTTTCGCCACGGATTATGTGATCATGAAAAGAAGACTGAAATAAATGTTGCTCTTTTAATCCGTTTTTACGGCATTCTGTTGTGGTTAAAGATTTTAATGCACAAACAACATCGGATATTGTAGGGCAGGGGCTTGCTCCTGCCGTTGTTTTAGATATAGACATCAAAAGATGTATGTGATTTGGCATAATCACATAATTATCTATTTTAATTTCCTTATACCGTTTTTCTAATAATCCGATTTGTTTTTTTACAATATTTCCGTAAAGGGTTAATTGGTTTTCGGCAGGAGCAAGCCCCTGCCCTACAATTATCTTTGATAATAATTTTTTTCTGTCTTTGGTACAAATTGTAATAAAATATGCTCCCTGTGTGCTATAATCATATTCTTTTAATCTTGTAGGCTTTCTTTTTGGCAAATTCATTATTTATCCTTTTTAATTATGTTATTCTACTTTTTTGCGTTCTGTCCAGTTTTCTCCCCCACGGAAGATAGTGAAAAATGCTTCAGAATAGACAAACTGAGTCCGAAGCTGTGCTGTTGCACCGCGAGAGGCGAAGTTTGTCTGTAGCAAAAAGAATTTAAAAAAGGAAATCGCAAAACGATTTCCTTCATTAGCAATCCTGTCATATTTTCTTTTTGCGGTCTGGACTTTTTTCACATCTTCCGAAAGGGCAAACTTTCATACATATCCCACACACCACACCTCTGCCGATATGCTGAAACTCCTTTTTCATATAATCGCTGCACGCCTTTGCATCAATTATTATATCCCGTTCATCACCTGCGTGCCACGCATTTCCCCTTATCGCCATTGCCGGACAGGCATTTGCACAGGCTCGGCACTCGCCGCACTGTGACTCGCAAACTTCATTTTCACAAACAAATGGATAATCGGTAAGAATTGTCCCAAGTCTGATTCTTGGTCCAAACTCACTTGATACAAAAAGTCCGCTTTTGCCTACAAAGCCAAGTCCCGAAAGATACGCCGCATATTTGTGGGAAAATATCCCCTGAAGTCCATTTACCGACTGTGATGCCGCAATAGGCACAAAATTATACCCCTCTTTGCCCAAAATAAGTCCCGCCCGAAGTGCAAGGTTGTCAATAAGAGTATTTACGGTGCGATAATGATGAAAATATGTATGTGTCGGCTCGGTGCCGATTCCGTCAACTATTGTCTCAGAAAGGGGAACGGCAAAAGACACCGCATAGGGCATATTAAACGGGTTTTCTTTTTCAAGACGGCAAAACCCCACCTGCCCCGCTCCGTTTTCAAGTAAAAATTCCTTAATCCTTGTTTGCATTTACAGTCTCTCCCAATGTCCGTACATTTTTCAGATAGTCAAGGGTTTTAAATTCACGGTCAAACTGAACTCTTATGTACCCCTCACTGATACGGCTTAAATAATTTACCGTTTTTTGATTTGCCTCAAAGGCAAAAATCTTTTTAGCCTCGCAACCGGTAATATACTCTATTATCTTTATCATTCCCGACGAAAGCTGTGCAATTCCATTAAGACCCGTGGCACATTTTTGGCAAAAAACCGTCCCTTCCTTATACGAAATACCGTAAACCTCTGTCGCTTTGCCGCAGCCGCCACAGGCATCAAGCTGTGGAGCATATCCTTCGATTGCGGCAAGCCGCCATTCAAAAACTGTCTTTATTTTTTCATAATCACAAAGGTCTTTGTCAAGGGCATAAAGGGTGTTTAAAAGAAGTCCCAGCATTTCGCTTTCTTCACTGTCCTCGGTTGCAGCACCGATACAAACCTCCGCAAAATATGCTGCATATGCCATCTTGTCAAGGTCGGCACGAATTGACGAAAACCCCTCACTCACTGTCATTTCGTCAAGATGATAAAGTCCCGCTTTTGATTTTGCCTTATACATAACAATCTCGCTAAATGAAAAAAGCTGAAGCCCCGCAAGCATCTTTGACCGGTTTGTTCTGCCACCCTGTGCAATAGCAGAAATTTTACCGAAGTCACGACTAAGAATAGTGACAATAAGGCTTGTGTCACCGTATTTCGTGGTCTTCAGCACTATTCCCGATGTCTTTATCAAACCCAAATTCCTCACCGGCCTCCATTTTCATTCTTTCCTCTTCAAAAAGCTTGTATTTAAGATAGTCCCGCACTGTACCTGTACTTTCAAAAGCAGACCATAAAATTTTTTTATAATCCATAACCTTCCCCTCCGCTAATCATACCGTATTGCATTTAGTATAGGGGAAAGAAGCTTTTCATATACTGTTACATTAAACCACAGTATCCATATTTTTACTCAAAGCCAATTGTGTTCATAAAGGACTCTTTATTTCGCCAGTCCTCATTCACCTTGACCCAAAGCTCAAGATAGACCTTGCAGCCCAAAAATCTTTCAATATCCTGTCTTGCACGGCTGCCGATATCCTTTAGCTTTTCACCGCGTCTGCCGATAATAATTGCCTTGTGGCTTTGTCTTTCGCAATAAATTGCCGCCAGGATTTCGTAAGTTCCGCTTGGCTTTTTCTGCATTTTTTCAATCTCCACAGCAACTCCGTGTGGGATTTCCTGATTGAGAAGCCTGAGTGCTTTTTCACGGATATATTCCGCAACAATCTGACGCTCGGGCTGGTCGGTAATCAGGTCACCGGGGAAGAACTGAGGACCCTCTTCCAAAAAGCCCTCAATCTCACTAACAAGTGCGTCAACATTGTCGCCCATCCTTGCAGAAAGGGGAACTATCCCCGAAAAATCATAAAGCTTTGAAAGCCTTTCAATCACAGGAAGAACCTTTACCTTTTCAATGCTGTCAACCTTGTTCACAACCAGAATAACCGGCACGCCGGACTTCTTTATCCCCTCAAGGGCAAGGCGTTCCTTTTCATATTCGTTTTCGTGCAGATTGCAATCCACCACATAAAGAAGTACATCAACCTCCTGAGTTGCATTATAGATGTACTTTTCCATTCTTTCACCAAGCTTGTTGTGGGGTTTGTGGATACCGGGGGTGTCAATAAAAACAATCTGACAATCCTTTGTTGTGTGAACCCCCATAATTTTTGTACGGGTGGTCTGCGGCTTGTTTGAAACAATGGCAACCTTTTCGCCGATTATTTTATTCATAAGTGTTGATTTGCCGGCATTTGGTCTGCCGGTAATTGCTACAAATCCTGACTTCATATTCTTCCTCGCTTTTCTGCAAATTAATCTCTTGTTAAATTTATGCTGTTTAAGATGTCTGTCTGATACCCGAACATTTCTTCCTCGTCCTCGGGACACATATGGTCATATCCAAAAAGATGAAGCATTGAATGTACCGTTAAAAACCCAATCTCCCGTTCAAAGGAATGCCCATATTCCTGAGCCTGCTCGAAAGCACGTTCAAGAGAGATAACAATGTCACCCAAAAGCATTTCACCCTCAGGGCTGAAATCAAGATATTCTTCAATGATTTCGCCCTCCTCGTCATATTCAAACATAGGAAAGGACAAAACATCCGTTGCACGGTCAATCCCCCGATGCTCGGCATTAAGCTCCCTTATCTTTTCGTTGTCAACAAACATAACGCTGATTTCGCTTTTTGAAGGAAAGTCCATATAGTCAAGAGATGCCTTGACAGCAGACCTTACCAAGTTACGCATTTCCTTTGTAACCGTGTATTTTTTTTGCTCATTTCGGATTGGTACTTTCATTATGTTCTCCTTTGTTCAACAACCATTTTCGTGGGTTGTTCTCAATATATTTCAATGTTTCGATATAGTCCTGCTCGTTTCGGATTATGTGGTCAAAGTAGGAACGCTGCCAAATTTTCTTATCAAACGGCGGCAATATTCTTTTATTTACCATTTTTAGAATAACGTTTAAATACCTTTATGAAATCTGATATCGTAGGGGGCGATTCCATATCGCCCCGTTCAATAACAATTACTGCGTGAATATGATTCGGCATAATTACATATTTAGGACACATCATATTCTTAAACTTTTCCAGCGCCTCATTAAATACCCTGTCAATCATTTCCGCACAGATAGAATGTGCACCTTTTACCCTTGCATCTGCTATGTCATCATCTTTCTTACGGGCGGATATGGAATCCGCCCCTACTTGACCAAATAAACATACCTTGTTTCTTGTGCACACCGTCACAAAATATGCACCACTCGCTGAATAATCAAAATCCTTTAACCGGTTTGGTTTTCTTTTTGGATAATCCATTTAAGCCTTGCCTTTTCTCTTTTGTGCCGCACGTTCCCTCTCGATATTCTTTCGTTCGTACGCTTTAACAATCTGCTGCACAAGGGGGTGTCTTACAACGTCCTTTTCGCTGAGGTACATAAACTCTATTCCCTCAACGCCTTTAAGCACCGCCTCGGCATCACGAAGTCCCGATTTTTTGTTTGACGGTAAATCTATCTGTGTCACGTCACCCGTAACAACAATCTTTGACATAAATCCCATACGGGTAAGAAACATCTTCATCTGCTCGGGGGTGGTATTTTGTGCCTCGTCAAGTATGATAAATGCATCATCAAGGGTTCTTCCACGCATATACGCAAGAGGGGCAACCTCAATAAGTCCACGTTCAATATTTTTATGGAATGACTCGCCGCCAAGCATATCCCCAAGTGCATCATAAAGGGGTCTTAAATACGGGTCAACCTTGTCCTGCATATCCCCCGGAAGAAAACCAAGGCTCTCCCCTGCCTCAACTGCGGGTCTTGTAAGGATAATCTTGTTTACCTCCTTGTTTTTAAAAGCCTTTACCGCCATTGCAACAGCAAGATAGGTCTTGCCCGTGCCGGCAGGACCGATGCCGAAAACAATTGAATTTTTTTCAATAGCGTTTATATAATTCTTTTGTCCCAAGGTCTTTGCCCGAACAGCATTGCCACGAGCGGTAATGCAAACACAATCGTTGCCCAGGGTTTCAAGCTCCTTGTCATTGCCCTCCTCAATCTGGGAAATAACGTATCTTACCTCCTGCTCACCTATTGCGGTGCCCTTATGTGCCATTCCCACAAGGTTTTGGATAACCCTTACTGCACGGTCAACATTTTCAGGCTCGCCGCCTATCTTTATTTCAGAGCCGCGGTTGATAACCGCAACATCAAACTGCTTTTCAATCAATCTGATATTCTCGTCAAAACTGCCAAAAAGATTTATCAGAATTTCCATTTTTTCAACTTCAATATGTCGTTCCATATAAGGTATAGTTTCCTTTCTTTATCTGCCTGTTTTCGCATATACTTATCTACTTTAATTGTAATCCAAAACTTCGGTTTTGTCAATTAAAGATTGCATAGCAATATCCTCATTACATAAAATTTCTGCCGTTATCTCTACTTCACCCCCCTCAAGCTCCTTATAGGTGACATTTCGGGTTAAAATCTCAGCAGTTTGGGGGATTTCAGCTTCAAGCTGAGAGATAAGCTCTGTCTTGCCGAAATCAACGGTTTCAGCAACAGTTCGTTTCATTTTTTTCGGTATATATTCTTTGTAAATTTCACTTTCGGTATCCATATTGAATATTTTGTCCGAAAAAAAATAAAAGCTTTCCTTTTTTACATTTTTCTCGCTGTTTTCAAAAGGAAGTCTTTTGTTTATGTAAAGGGGTATTTTTTTGCCGAACACCGTTATGCTGTGCCGCTTTTTTTCATTGCCCGTAAACTTTTTTTCGATAAATTCAAGGGGATAGACTTTTGTCTTTTTATATAAGGTTTCGGCAAAAACCTTGCCCTCGGAATGCTCGTACCGAAGCCCCTCTACCTTGCTGTCCATAACACCGCTTACTAGCAAATCGCCTTTTTCAACAAATTCCCCAAGCGCAACGGTTGTCTGCCCCGAAGCCACCTCAAGACCGCTGATTTTGCCGTCACGAATTGCAACAATATTGCAGGGAATGTCCCCGTCAAAATCCCTCTTTGTATCAAGGCGTTCCTTTACTTCAATAAACACTCTTGACCCCTTGATATTTACACCAATCCAGGCAAGCTCGTCAATTCTGCTCATCATACGGTTTTGAACCGACTTTTCCTCAATTTTGCTGACAGCCGCACCACGGTATACTCCAAAGCCTTTCAGTGCCTCCTCTATCTGTTCCTTTGACACACGGCTGTTTCCCGTAATGTCAATCCCTATAATATGAGTCGAAAGATACCAAAGCACACAAAAAAAGCCCAAAACACCAAAGATAACAGCCTTTCGCTTTCGATACCGATGCAGCAAAAAGGGCATGCCTGATTTTCGCTTTATCCGCACACGGGTCTTTGTTTTTCGTGCAACAGACCGAATTTGCCGAAATCCCTGAATTCCGATTTTTGCAGTTATCCGCCTTTCGTCACAACGTTTTACGTCGGTAAGAAAAATTTCCCGACGCATACAAACATTTAAAAACCGCTCAATAAACCGCCCCTCCGCCTCAATTTCAACATTCCCTTTGATATATGCAATAAAATCATTAACCGACACCCCTACACCTCCCGTCTGAACTCAACCGAAGCAATTTTGCCCCCGATAAAAAGAAGCTCCTTTGCAATACTTTTAAGTTCCAGTCCCTCGCCCGATATCACCAGACGGTGAGGGTTTGTTTCAATTATGATTTTATTGTCCTTGTACTCGGCAATACTTTTGTAATTCTCCACCGTCAGCTCGCGGTTGCCCAAAAAGACAAGCCTTGCCGCATCAAGAACAACCTCCTTTGAAACCGAAAACGTCTCGGCAACTTTTTCACGAAGAGCTTCATTTTTTGTATTTTTTGCTTTTCCCATAATTTACACCTCAGTTTCTGCTTGTAAATTTTATGCGTAACCAAGGCCTTTAATGAATATATATGTAAAAAAGAAAGGACTGTTAAAATGCAAAAAATACTTAAAGTCATTGTCAATCTGTGTATTGTTTATCTTATAATTTACCTTTGCCTGTTTCCTGCCGAGGGCATATTCTCAGCAAAGACGGCACTAAGGCTTTGTCTTGATTCGGTTTTGCCCGCCCTTTTCCCTTATCTTGTATGCAGCGGAATTTTGGCAGGATCGGGTGCTTTAAACATATTAAGCCGATATCTGTCACCCGTAATGATGCCCCTTTTCAATGTCCCCGGCTGCGGTGCCGCCGCCTTTATCCTTGGCACGATAAGCGGTTATCCCATCGGCGCGGTCTGTGTACGGGACCTTTATCTTTCGGGGTGCTGCAGCAAAAATCAGGCAAACCGAATGCTTGCATTTTGCAACAATTCGGGACCCGTCTTTATTATTTCGGTGGTGGGTATAGGCTTTTTACAAAGTCCACATATCGGCAGACTTCTTTACATATCCCACGTAATTTCCGCTGTGCTTACAGGAATACTGCTAAGACAAAGCTCAAACAAGGCTTCGCACGCTGTCCCGACCTTGCCGGCACGGACCTCGAATGCAAGGGATGTTCTTTCCCTTGTAGGTACAACCATTGATTCATCGGTGCTTACCATTCTTAAAATCTGTGGATTTGTAATGTTTTTTTCGGTGTTTTCAGCAAGTTTGCCCAAGGTTTTAAACACGCCCATTTTACATTCCCTGCTTGAAATCACCGGCGGTCTTGCAAAAATTACTCAGCTTGATGCAAGCTTTTCCTTTAAAATGGCTTTGATTTCGTTCTTTATTGCCTTTTCGGGAATTTCGGTAATGTTTCAGGTGGGCGGTGTAATAAGCGGCACGGGACTTTCCCTTAACCTTTACATAAAGGGCAAGCTTTTGCAGGGAGCATTGTCTTTTTTTATAACAAAAATCCTTGTTTCAAAACTGCCCCAAACAGTTGGTGTGTTTACACAAAAAAGCACCGTAATTCCGTTTTTGCAAACGTCTTACAGTGCTTTGATTGTATCTGTATCAATGCTGATTTTCGGGCTTTTTGTCCTTGCCCTGCTCACCTTTTTTTCAGCTCTGTGGCAAAGGCATTGCCGTTAGCCGAACAAAGACGACAAACTAAAATATATCGGAATTATGCCTTTTCAGGCAGGTTTGAATAGCTGCTGTCAGGCTAATATCTTGGCGGATTGTAGCGGTTCATTCTGCGTCTTTTCCGCTTGCTCTTTTTGATGGCACGGTAAAATGCTAAAACCACAAGAACAACAAATGCAAGCACCAAGCCAAGTACGGTATAGACAATAAACTTAACAAGGCGGAAGCTCCACAGCCATTCAAAAAAGCTTGCTACAAAGCCAAGTATATGCCGTTTTATTTCAACTGTCGAGCAAAGGTCAACCTCCCCGATTTCCTTGCCCTCGTACATAAATTTAGCCTTGCCGATAACCTGCCCTGAGGTAATCGGCGCATACACCTTTTCAGGGATTTCGCATACTACTTCAACCTTCTCCAAATCTCCACCTGACGGGAAAAGTGCGTCAAGGTTTTTTGCCGCAGACAAAAGAATATGGTCTGTTCCGTCAGCCGCCTGCTTTACCTTTACCTCGCCGAATATATCGTCTCGCTTTGCAAGGGATTTAAGGGTAAAATCTGTAAGTCCATGCTGAAGAACCGCCTTGGACTCGTTGTGTGAAACCGAGATATCCTCCGCATCAAAGATTACCGCAATTACCGACTTGCCCTTATCTTCTGCCGAGGAAACAAGGCAGTAACCTGCCTCTGATGTGGAGCCGGTCTTTATACCCGTAGCCTTGTCGTAATAGTAATAGGGGTATCGCATAAGGGATACAAGGTTGTTTGTGTTTATAAAATACCGCTTGTCCGACATATTGGTTGCCGGAAGGTAGATATGTGCACACTCGACAATACTTTTAAAAGTATCATTCTCCATCGCCTTTTTGGCAAGACGTGCCATATCCCGTGCTGTGGTATAATGGTTTTCGTTATGTAAACCGTGAGGGTTTTGAAAAAGGGTGTTTTCAAGACCTATTTCCCTTGCCTTTTCGTTCATCCTTGCAACAAATTCTTCCTCAGAGCCTGCAATGCCCTCAGCAATAGTCACCGCCGCATCGTTTCCCGAAGCAATCAAAAGACCCTGCAAAAGTCCCTCAAGGGTCATGCTTTCGCCCACCTTAAGGGCAATACTGCTTCCGTCAATGTCAAGCTTGTCGTATGCTGCCTGATTAAGAGTCAGCGGCTGCGAAAGGCTGATTTCCTCATTCTTTACAGCATCAAGAGCAACAAGTGCGGTCATAATCTTGGTGGTGCTGGCCGGGTACATCTTTTTGTCTGCATTCTTCTCAAACAGAACATTCCCCGTATTTGCATCAATAAGAATGGACGCCGTTGCCGTAATCTGCGGCTTTTCGGCATATGTAAAAGTACAGCTGCAGCATATGGTTAAAACACACAGCATTGCCGCAAGCATACTTTGTATAGGCTTTTTCAGGTTGTGGTTTTTTTTCATTTTTCAAATTCACTTTCTGATTTTATTTTTGTTGCTTTAGCCGTTCAAGGCGGTCACGTTCAGCCTGTGAGAGTCTTACATAAGACGGAAGCAACCCGCTGTACGAAACCATCTCGCCTCTTTCATACTTCTCGGCTGCAACAGCCGCAACCCCTGCGGCAAGGTTCATCGAAACCGTCTGTGGTGCAAAATATGCACGGTCTTTAAGTCTGTCTTTAATTTCCTGTTCAAACACAAAAATTCCGTCACCCATAAAGATAACATCTCTGTCACGCCCCAAAAGCTCGTCCAAAAGCTCTGAAAGGGCAAGGGCACGGTCATCGCAAAGTCTTGTCATTTTGCCCTTTTTGCAATCGAACAAGGCATTATACACCTGATTTCGTCTTGCATCAAGTATGGGTGATACTATCCCGTCAAACATTTTTGAGGAATAGGCAAGTGCCTCCAAGGTGGAAACAGCAACGCAGGGTCGGTTTGCCGCCTGAGCCATTGCCTTTGCCGTTGCGACACCGATTCTGACCCCCGTAAACGAGCCGGGGCCCGTGGCAGCAGCAAAAACCTCAACATCCTTTGGTGAAAGCTGTGCCGCTTTGAACATATCCTGAACTGCACTCATCATAATTTGTGAATGTGTTTTGCCATGGTTAATAACCGTTTGTGCAACCAGTCTGTCCCCGTCTAAAAGTGCGGCAGTTGCCGCATTGCAACAGGTATCTATACCAAATATAAGCATTTTATTCTCCTAATCAATCACAATTTGTCTGTAATTTTCGCCTTTTTTAATATCCTTTGTTATTCTGACAGTTTTAAAGCCCCGGGGCAAAACCTCCTTGATATGTTCAGCCCATTCAATCAGGCACACACCGTCAGAAAAAAAGTAATCGTCCATCCAGTCACAATCATCAATATTAACATTTTCAAGACGGTACACATCAAAATGATAAAGGGTAAGGTCGCCGTCATACTGATTTACAATTGTAAAGGTCGGGCTTGTAACATCGTCATCAATACCAAGACCAAGTGCCACGCCCTTTGTAAATGCCGTTTTGCCTGCACCCAGCTCGCCGTCAAATGCCACAATATCACCGGGGTTTAACTCTTTAGCAAATTCTTTGGCAATTTCAATTGTATCAGCCTCGCTATGACTTTCATAAATCTTCATTACAATCAATTCCTGTCAAAAAAATTATCTTATTTTTTATTTTACCCATATTTACGTCAAAAGTCAACATAAAACTATTGAAATTTCTCTTAATATGTTATATACTTTAATTAAGTATATAGAAAAACGAGGAATTCCCTATGGAAAAACAAAGAGTTGACAAACACAACTACTACTTGGACATAGCAGAAACAGTTACTGAACGTGGCACCTGTATCCGCCGCAATTATGGAGCAATTATAGTAAAGAATGACGAAATAGTATCTACCGGCTACACCGGTGCACCCAGAGGCAGAGAAAACTGCTGCAGCACAGGGGTATGCATCCGTGAAAAGCTTTCAATCCCCCGTGGCGAACGTTATGAGCTTTGCCGTAGCGTCCACGCCGAGGCAAACTGTATCATAAGTGCCGCACGCCGTGATATGATTGATTCAACCTTATATCTTGTGGGCAAGGACTACAAAACAGGTGAGCTTGTTGAAAACACCTCAAGCTGCTCAATGTGCAAACGTCTTATTATCAACGCAGGGATAAAACGTGTTGTTATCCGCAACACCAGAACCGAGTACACCATTGTTGATGTAGACAGCGAATGGGTAAAATATGATGAATCACTTACCGGAACTTTGGGATATTAATAAAAAGGGCTGTTTAAAAAGTCGGTTGACTTTTTAAACAGCCCTTGCTTCTCTAAGACGATAGAAAAACCTTTTGTAGATGTAGGGGTCGGCGTCCTCGACGACCCGAAAACGACGAGTTTTGGTGCAGCGGCGAGATTTTTGCGGTCTGGACTATTTTAACATCCCCATTTTTATATTTCCACCTTATCCAGCCTTGCCAGCGACACCTCAAATGCGGTCTTACATTCTACTTCAGTTTCGCTTATCTTTTTCTGATATTCACGACTTTGAATTCTTCCCTTTACAACAACATTATCCCCGATTTTAAGGGTCTCGGCATATTTTGCGTTCCGACCCCATGCAATGCAGGGAATGTAGTCAGACTTGTTGTATGAACGATTTACCGCAAGAAGAATATCCGCAATCTCCCTGCCAAAAGGGGTTGTGCGATATATCGGCTGTTTGCATATGTAGCCGTTCAGGTAAATTGAATTTATATTTTCTTCTTCATCCTGCAGTGGCTCGAGCCTCTCAATACTTTTGACAAAAACCGTCAGAATAAGGCGATTGCCCACATTGGTAAAATTATTATATGAACGGAACTGCCCCTCAATTTTTAGCTTGTCACCAATATTTATCCCCTCGCCTGTGAGGAATTTTTCAGACACAGTTATTTTTATTGTATCGCAGTTTTCGCTTAAGCGTGGCGTATCAAGCATAAAGGTATAAAACATTTCCTCATACACCTCGTGAGAAAACTCAGGCTGAGTTGCCACCGTTCCGCTTATGGTCACCTTATTATTTTCTGTATAATTCTCGGTATTCAAAAAAATCCACTCCTAAACCTTCGGTATTTTGGTATGTATATAGTAAGTATATTCACCGATGGTTAAAAGTATTCTTTTACTGGTATTAAAAGTAAAAAATAAAACGCAGCCGTGGCTACGTTTTATTTTTTATGTTGTACTTCCAAATCCACCATCACGAACGCCCTCGGCATTGTCATCCACAGTGATTCCGTATTCAAGGAAAATACCTTGTGCAAAAGCTGTTCCCTTTGGAATGTAAACCGTCTTGCCCTCGAGGGAATTATTTGTCATCTTAATCATTATATGCCCCTCGTTTGAGGAGTTGTAATAGTCGCTGTCGATTATGCCAACAGTATTGTCAAGCTGAAGACGATATTTAAAGCCAAGTCCGCTTCGTGGATAGATTTTAAGCACCCAGCCTTCGTCAATTTTCACCCTGATTCCCGTGGGAATCTTTAAAGACTCGCCAGGCTTCAGTTCGATATCGGTTATGGCAAAAAAATCATAGCCTGCTGACCCCTTTGTGGCACGTCTGGGAAGCTTAATCTGGTCATACAGCTCGTAAATACCCGAAGTCCCGCCAAGCTCTGAAAGACCGATAAAAAACTGACTTACACTGATTTTTTCAAACTTTGCAATTCTTTTCATTTTAGTTCCCACTCCTTTTAATTAGCAAAAATCTCAACTATTCTGCAGATGATTACCGGCATAAAAATTGCCGGAACAAAGTTCATAACCTTTAGCTTGGTAATTCCAAGCATATTAAAGGCAAGCCCTGCAATAAGAAGCGACCCGACACAGGTCATCTCGGCAATTATCGCATCGGTAAGTATGGGTGCAATAAATCCCGCGCAAAGAGCAATGCCACCCTGATAAACAAAGATGAAAAGAGCCGAGAAAATTACCCCTATGCCCATTGTTGAAGCAAGGACTATTGCCGCAATACCATCAATCAAAGACTTTGCAAAAATGGTCTCGTGGTTTCCCGAAAGTCCACCCTGAATTGAGCCGACAATTGACATCGCACCGACACAGAACAAAAGGCTTGCTGCCACAAAGCCACGGGCAATGGCACCGTCACCGTGTTTTTTGCCCACTGTTTTTTCAAGTCTTTTCCCAAGTTCTTCAAGCTTTGCATCAAGGTCCAGTGCCTCACCGATTAATGCCCCCGTCGCCATAGAGAGTATGGCAACAAGAACATTCTGACCCTCAAGTGCTCCGCTTATGCCAATATACAAAACGCAAAGACCAAGTCCCTGCATAATTGCATTGCTGAACCTTTCGGATATACCCTTTTTGCACAAAACTCCCACAAGGCTTCCTATAATTACTGTTATACAATTGACTATTGTTCCAAGCATTGTTATCCTTCTTTCGGTTCGCTATTTCTGTCAAGCTCAAGAATAAACTCTGTAAACCGCCTTGCAGACTCGCCTCTGCCAAGCACTTTTGTCATTCTTCTTAAACCATCAAGCCTTTCGGTGTTTTTAAAAATCTGATATATTGCCTCATCAACAGGGAAGGTGCTGCTTACCTTCAGTGCCGCACCGTTGTTGAGCAGAAATTCAACATTTCTGTCCTCCTGTCCGGGGATGGGATTTGCCATTATAATAGGCAGACCCTTTGCCAATGCCTCGCTTGTTGTAAGTCCGCCCGGCTTTGTAACTATACAATCCGCAGCATCCATAAAAAGGTCAACCTTGTCCGAAAAGCCAAAATTGTATATGGTATGGCGAAAGTTTGTCTTGTCAATCTGCTTTTTCAGCTTGGTGTTGTGCCCACAAACAGTAATCATCTGAAAGTCAAGGGGCAATTCATCTATCTGCTTTATCATTCTTGCAATTTTGCCGTAACCCATACTGCCGCTCATTACCAGAACGGTATTCTTGTCCGCAAAGCCAAGGCTTGACCTTGCAAGGCTTTTTTCGGTCTTTTTTGCAAACTTTTTGTCAATAGGTATCCCAAAGGGCAGAATTTTTTCCTCACTTATCCCCTTTTTCATTGCCTGATTGTTAAGCAGGTCGGTTGCAGTAATGTAATAGTCAAGCTCGGTTTCCTCCCAATAGGGATGCACGGTGAAATCGGTCACAATCCCAACACTTTTTACTTCCTGTTCAAGCTTCTTTTTGATGCTTGTAATCAGCATTGCCGCAAATACGTGGGTGCAGATTATAACATCAGGCATAAACTCGTTAAGAAAGCTAACAAGCTTTCGTGCCATAATGCTGCTTGTAATTTTCAGCACCCTGCCCTCGGGCTCACGCTTTTCAGCCATACGATATGCCTTGCCATACACCTTGGGCAGCCGCTTTGTTGACATTAGATAGCCTTGGGAAACAATTTCTTTAAGTCCCGAGCTTATATATTCAAAAACGTCCATACTCAGGGTCTCGACATTCTTTTCCCTGAGGCAGCGGCTTAAATTTGCCGCAACCTGATTATGTCCCTGACCTGTTGTTATGGTCAAAATCAATGCTCTCATTGCTTTTCTCCTTTTTTAAATCTCAACCGCTTTTCCTGCGTCAAGGAAATAAAGATAACATTCGTCAACACCGCGGTTCATAATCTCCGAAAGCGCCTTTTTGTAATATTTCATCTGCACCGCATACTTTTGTGACAGAGGCTTTAAGTCAGCTTCGTTTTTTACCCTGTCGGTTTTAAAGTCAATCAGGACAAGTCTGCCGTTTTGGTCTTCAAAAAAGCAATCCATTGTACCTTGAAGAAGGATTTCTCCCTCGATGTCCCTGCCAAAAACCTCACCAAGTCCCGCCTTGGTATAAAAGCTGAACTCACGTTCAAGCCGTATGGCGGTTTTCATACGTCTGCCAAGACTGCCGTTGAAAAATTCAAACAGCTTGCCGCAATCAACCGCTCTTGCCTGTGTCGGTGTAATGATTTTCTGGCTTACAAGGTCGCTGACGGCATTCTCAATATCCGCTTTTGCATTGACTTTTTGAGGGTCAATGTGTTGAAGTACAAAGTGGACAACCGTTCCGCGTTCCGCCCCGGTCAGCCTTTCAAAGCTTGCTGTGCTTTGAATTTTCAGTTCGGGCAAGAGTGGTGTGTAATCCTCGTTCTCTGCTTGCATACGCTTAACCTCGCTGACCGACAGCTTAACGGGAATTCTGCTCAAAGTTTTTCCCGGATAGACAAACCTGAGTCTGTCACGTATTTCCTCATCAGCACTTATATCAAGCTCTATGTTGCCTGCTTCTTCCCTTTCACCCATATCTACAACCGGCAAAACCTCATCCTGCTTTTCATAAACAAAGGTTTTTATATTGAACTCGCAGGGGGTTGGTTTTAAAACTTTGTCAAAGCCAAATACCTCTCTTAAATTGCCGGCATCGGGATGGGTAAGGATTGCCGCCATAATCCAGTCCTTAAAGCATTTTTTACTGCGGACATAGCAAGGCTTAACAGCTCCGTCGCTGCTGTAAAGGGGCAAAGGCGGTCCCGCTTTTGTTTCTTTGTAGGTTGCGGTCACAATCAGCTTTTCACGGGCACGGGTAAGCGCCACATACAAAAGCCGCATTTCCTCGGACCATAGTTCATCTTTAGCACACATTGATACAATACTTCGTGAAAGAGACGGGTATCTGATTCTAAGCTTTGTGTCAACGTAATCTGCACCTATCCTTGCATCAGTATTCCATATGATATTGCTGTTTAAATCGGTCACATTGAAGTCGTGACCAGTATCAGCCAGAATAACAACGGGAAATTCAAGACCCTTTGATTTGTGAATTGTCATAATTCTGACAACATTATCACCATCCGAAAGGGTTTTTGCAGGGGTAAGGTCACCGCCTTGACTTTTTACGGTTTCAATATAATTCATAAAATTGAAAAGTCCGCTGAAGCCTGTATGCTCAAACTCTGCCGCTCTTTCAAACAAAAGTCTCAGGTTCGCCTGACGCTGTGCTCCGTGGCTTTTTGCACCGGAATAGGCATAATAGCCATAGCCGTAGTAAATCTTCCAGATAAGTCTTAAGATATCGCAGCTTTCTGCCTGATTGCGAAAGGCATCAAGCTCGTCAATAAATTTTCTTGCTTTGGAATCACCATTTTCGGCTGCAAAGGAAACCGCATCAAAAAAACAGCCCTTTCGCTGCCCTTGGCGGATATCTGCAAGCTCCTCGGGAGAAAAGCCCCATATTGGCGAACGCATAACCGCAATAAGGGGTATGTCCTGCCTTGGATTATCGATAATCTGCAGATAGCTCAGCACCGTCTGTACTTCAGGCGAGCTGAGATAGCTTTTGCCAACTTCGGTATAAACGGGGATTTTACATTCCTCAAAAATCTGTTCAAAAACGGGTGCGGCAGACTTTGTGTTTCGCATAAGAATTACAATATCCCGATATTCGCAAGGTCGCATAGCCTTTAACGACTTGTCATACACCTGCATTTTCCCATCTATCATTTCCCTTATCCGCTTTGCAGAAACAAATGCTTCAAGCTCCTGCTTTGAAAATGGCTCTGTGCCGTCCTGTTCCTCGGTGTGTTGCTTTGCAAAATGGAATTCAGGGACAAAATCCCTTTCAAAATCGCCAAGAGGATAGTACTCTGCACCGTGAACAAGGTATTCGTCAGGTGTGTAATCCACATCCCCTACTCTGTCACCCATTACTCTGCTGAATATATAATTTACCGTATCCACCACCTGTGTACGGCTGCGGAAGTTTTTGAAAAGCCTTATAAGCTGTCCGCCGCCGTCAGGTCTGTCATAAGCCTGATACTTTTCGGAAAACAGCTTTGGCACAGCGTTGCGGAAGGTGTAGATGCTTTGCTTTAAGTCGCCCACCATAAAAATATTACTGTTTTCACGGGAGCTTTTTTTGAATATGGTATCCTGAATGTTGTTGGTATCCTGATATTCGTCGACAAGAATTTCACGGTACTTCTCACGTATCGCCTTGCATACAGGAGCTTCGTCACCGTCGGTTTTGTCAAGAAGCTTTAGTGCCTCATGCTCAAGGTCTGAAAAGTCAAGAAAATTCTTTTCCCTTTTCCGTTTTGTATAGCTTCGGTCAACCATAAGAACTATATTTTTAAGGGTCCGTATTACCGGATAAATGTTTTTCATCCGCTTTACCACCTCGTCAAGAGGGATTTTGTAAAGCTCCTTCAATTCTTCAACCTTTGCCTTTGCAAGGCTGCGAAGTGCCTTGATGCGGGTCTGTGCCGCAAGAACGGCTTCCTCTGCCTTGCTGACCCCTCTCGCCATTGCTTTAAAATCAAAGGTGTCAAGTGCCTCCTTTACCGACAAATAATCCAAATCACCCATATGCAAAAAGGTACGGTCAAGACCCTCAGCCTCTTCTGCAAAAAAAGGTGCATATTTGTGGGTTTCGTCAAGCTGACATTCTATCTCTTTTTGTATGTCGCTATATATATCCTTTACATCGACTATGATATTACAGGTCTTTTCTTTAAGAATTTGTGACCATACAGTATCGTCAATAGAATTTGTTTTTACCACCTTGCCGTATTCTCTTACCGCATCATTCAGCCATCTTGCGGGATAAGCCATACTTTTGCTTGAATTAAACAGCTTAAGCACTGTTTCGCGAAGGGTCTGGTCGTTTTTTATTCCCCCATAACCCATAACAAGGTCACAAATTGACGGGTCACGGTCAATCTTGCCGTAAAATCTGTTTAAAACCCTGTCCAAAGCCTCGTCAAGCAGCATCTTATTCTCGGTTTCGGAAATAAGAGAAAAGCTGACCGGCAAATCGGTCATATGTATATTATTTTTTATCAGGTTAAGGCAAAAGGAATGTATGGTGGAAATGCTTGCCGAATGTATAAGAAGCTTTTGCCTTTGAAGGTGAAGGTCATCGGGGTTTTGCCTAAGACTTTCATCTATTGCGTCCGAGATTTTTTCACGCATTTCACGTGCCGCCGCATCAGTAAAGGTAAGCACAAGAAGCTGATTTATGTCACAAGGGTCGGTCTTTCGGGAAATAAGCTCAATTATCCTTTGAACAAGAACAGCAGTTTTGCCCGACCCTGCCGCTGCCGCAAGCAGAATATTCTCACCGCCGGAATATATGGCCTGTCTTTGTTCTTTTGTCCATTCCACTAAAAACTCAACCTCCCTCGTCCTAAATTTCTGGTTTTATTTCAATCACTTTACCGTTTAAATACTCAAGCTCACCAGCCGGTGTTTTAAAGCTGAATTTCAGCTTGTATGCACAAAGCTGCTGAAAGTCATTACGGTTATTCTTTTTTGCACCATACTTCACATCTCCAATCAAAGGACAGCCAATATGCGAGAAGCTTGCCCTTATCTGATGTGTTCTGCCGGAAATAAGCTGTGCTTCAACAAGTCCCGAGCTTCCCAACGCACGATAAAAGGTAAGTGCAGGCTTTGCACCCTTTACAGGTGTTTCATAAAAATACACCTTTCGTTCCTTTTCGTTTTTCAGGGTATATCCTGAAATTTTGCCCGACGGGGGGTTGGGAACATTTTCAACCCTCATTATATAAAACTTATCAATCTCACGGTTTTTAAGCTTTTCATTTATTATCCTCAGTGCGGCAGCATTTTTTGCTGCAATAACAAGCCCCGAGGTGTTTTTGTCAATTCGGTTGCAAAGTGCAGGTCTGAAGGTATGCTCAAGATTTGGGGCATACTCACCCTTTTCGCAAAGATAACCCACAACTCTTTCAAGCAGGCCGTCCTTTTCGCCGTGGACGGCAATGCCTGAGGGCTTGCTTACAACAAGGATATTC
>JAZRJL010000047.1:0-17115 GCA_045645805.1 Clostridia bacterium
AATGGGTTTTTGCATAAGAGCTTCTATAAGTTCGTTAAAGTCGCCGTTTTCAATCTCCTTTACACGGTCTTCAAGATGACCGCAGCCGGGAGCTAAGTATTTACCGTTAATTCTTCTTGCAAGCATTGCTACCTGAGGATGTGAGATACCTGCTGGACATCTTGAAGAACATACGCCGCACATTACGCAGTCAAAGGATTCCTCAGCACATTTTTCAAAATCACCACGCTGAGCATAAGCGATGTACTGCATAACGTTAAGGCCCTGAGTACAGCTTTTTGTGCAGGCATTACAGCCGATACATGCGTAGATTTCAGGATAAAGCTGCATCATAACAGCTTCTGTAACAGGAATGTTTTCGATATCATAGCCCTCTTTAACAAGGGGGAAGAAGGGGAGCGTTGCAATATACATATTGTCCTCAACCTTTGTCTGACAAGCAAGACAAGCTTTAAGCTCTTTGTCACCCTTTATGCGGTAAATGGTTGCACAAGCTCCGCAAAAGCCGTTGCGGCAGCCGCAGCCGCGAACCAACTGATAACCTGCATATTCCATAGCGGTCATAATTGTCAAGTTTTCGGGTACTTCATATTTTTTGCCGAAAAGAAATATATTAACTAATTTTTCCATAATACCTCTCCTTTAATACTCATCCGGAAGCTCGTCAAGTTCATCACATCTGAATACCGGACCGTCTTTGCAAACGTATTTAGAGCCAACATTACATCTTCCGCATTTGCCGACTCCGCATTTCATTCTAAGCTCCAGAGTAGTGTAAATCTGGGTCTTGTCAAAGCCAAGCTCGCAAAGTCCATCAAGTGTGAACTTAATCATAATGGGTGGTCCGCAAAGAACAGCTGTTTTGTTTGTGTCAAAGCCAAGCTCTTTTACATAGCTTGGAACAAATCCCACATGACCATCCCAACCCTCCTGAGGGTTATCAATGGTAAGATGGACATTGACACCTGCATCGGTTGACCATTCATCGATGATTTCCTTGTAGTCAAGCAAATCATCCTTGCTTCTTGAACCGTAAACAATATCAATATCGCCGTAACGGTCGCGATAGTGTCTGCAATAATTGATAACCGAGCGAAGAGGTGCAAGACCAACACCGCCGGCAATAAACAAGAGATTTTTTCCCGCAAATACATCGTCAACAGGGAAAGGATTGCCATAAGGCCCTCTGATTGTAATCTGCTGACCAACTTCAGCCTGATGCAGCCAATCGGTTACACAACCGCATTTTTTAATGGAAAACTCCATATATTCCTCGTTTGTAGGAGAGGAGGTAATGGAGAACATTGCCTCGCCCACTCCGGGAACTGAAAGCATTGCACACTGTCCGGGACGGTGGTCGAATGCCTTTTTGCCGTCGGGGGTAACAACCCTGAAAGTTTTGATATCGGGTGTGTCTATTCGAACATCAGTTATAACGCCTACTTTGGGAATTAAAGTTTCTTCTCTGTTATTCACTTGCCTTCCCTCCTAACTTTTTCATTACTTTTACAATATTCATTGAAATTGGACACTTTGAAAGACATCTTCCGCAACCTATACAGCTGAACAATCCGTCGTTGTTTTCGGGATAGTAAACAAGCTTGTGCATAAATCTCTGACGGAAACGTTCCATTTGAGTAAGTCTGTTGTTTCCATGAGCCATTTTTGTAAAATCGGAATACATACATGAATCCCAGCATCTGAATCGTATAACACCCTTGCCTGTGTTAAAATCTTTAATATCATAGCACTGGCAGGTAGGGCATACAAAGGTACAGGTTCCGCAGCCAAGACAAGCCTGAGAAAGCTCTGCCCATTCGGGGGCATCAAAGAATTCCTGTGTTTTGCCACCGCCAAAGGCGTCTGTTTTAAGGTCTTTGAGGGGAAGTCTGTTCATAATTGCAGAAATTTTTTCTTTCTGCTCGATGACAGCAGCCTCGTCACATTCCTCGGTAAAGCTCTTTATTTTTTCTAAAAGAGCCTCGCCTTTGGGGGTGTTTGCTTTAAAGAAGATTTCACTTTCTGTCTTCCAGGTTGTAACATCACCGTCGGGTTCTTCGGGTGAAATATCAAAGGTTTTGCAGAAACAGGTTTCTGCAGGCTTTGTACAGGCTGTTGATACAATAACACCTTTTTCACGTCTTGAAGCATAGTAGCTGTCAACAGGTTCACTAAGGAAAACCCTGTCAAGGACTTCAAAGCTTTTTACGTCACAGCCACGAACACCAAAGATAACAAAATCCTCGGTTTCACTTCTTGTATCAATAACTTCAATGTTTTTACCCTCTGTCTTAAATTCCATCAGGTTTTCCATTTGAGGGAAGAAGAAGTCTTTGGGGCTTCTTACTGTATTTAAAGCGTCGCTCCATTGGATACCTTTTTCCCATTCTTTGTAAACGGAGCTTCCGTCATTATCGGTTGCAGGAACGTAAAGTTTTGCGGTTTTGGTAATTTCCTCAAAAACTGAATAGATTTTGTCAAGAGAACATTTAAGCATCAATATCCCTCCTGTCAAACACTTCACCGGGTTCCAAGTCCTCGGTGGTGTAATCTACAAGCGGAGCTCTTGAGCCAACCTCGGCTCCTGCCTGATATTCACCGTAGAATTCATTAATATCCTTGATGAACTTACGGTTCAAAAGATGAAGGGGAATATTCTGTGGACAAACTCTTGAACATTCTCCGCAGTCTGTGCAGCGTCCTGCAACGTGATATGCTCTTATAATATGGAACATTTTTTCTTCAAAGCTGTTTGCAGGAGCTTTATTTTCAACTCCGGATGAAGGATTGTCAAATACGCACTTTTCGCAGGTGCAGGCAGGACAGGCGTCACGGCAGGCATTGCAGCGAATGCAGCGTGAAAGCTCGTTTTGCCAAAAGGCAAATCTCTCATCTGGGGTCATTGCCTCAATTTTTGCAACCTCATCAAATCTCAAAGATTCAATAACCTCGCCTTCGTTGCCTAAAAGCTCGTCATAAGCAACGTGTTTTTTGCTCTTGCAATTTATACAACGCTCTGCAAGAACATCCCTTGCAGGCACCGAAACAGGCTTGTCGGCATAAATTGTGGAAACAAGAATGTTTTCGCCGTCAGCATCAACTGAGCTGATGCCTTCACCTGTAACTGCTTTCAGTTTTGAAACATCAACCATTCCCTCACAGGGAATACCTATGGCATAAACCTTTTCGCGGTCAAAGCGATGCTCGGTTAAAAGCTGATTGAAACTGTAAGTATCGCAAGGCTTTAAAAATACAAGGATTTTACCTTCAAATCTGTCGGTTTTGGAAACAAGGTATTTTGAGAAGTTCGCTCCGCAGAAATCGTTCCAAACAAAATTCTCTCTTAAATCCACTTCGCTTGTGAACATTGCAGGGGTCACATCATAGCCAAACTCGCCCTTGTGCCATCCAAGCACGGCAACCACAGTTTTGTCCGCAAGCAGAGAAACAGCTTTATCTATCAATTGATTTTGTGTTATCTTTTGCATCTCAGATCCTCCAATCTCTTGTTTTCACCAAGTGCTGTTACCTTTTCAACAAAGTCGTTCATTGTAGCGGCAAATTTTGCACCCTCTGCCGCAGAAACCCATTCAAGACGGGTACGCTCCTTTTCAATACCAAGGAAATCAAGCATTGAAAACAGGGTAGCCATTCTGCGGCGGGTGTAGTAGTTGCCCGATGTGTAGTGGCAATCGCCGGGGTGGCAACCACAGATTATAACACCGTCAGCACCTCGCTGAAATGCACGAAGAACAAACATCGGGTTGACACGGCAGGAGCATGGTACCCTTATAATTTTAACATCTGCAGGGTAGTTGAGACGGTTGTTTCCTGCAAGGTCTGCACCGGCATAGGAACACCAGTTGCAGCAAAAAGCAACAATTAAGGGTTTATGTTCGTTTACTTGCATATTGCATCTACCTCCGCCATAATTTGATTACTTGCAAATCCGTTCAGGTCCATAGCACCCGAAGGACACGCAACCGTACAAGCACCGCAGCCCTGACAAACTGCAGGATTTACAACCGCAACACGTCTGGTTTTTGTTGTTCTGTCAGGCATACGGAATTCCTTATCCTCATAAGTAATTGCACCATAAGGACAAACTCTTTCGCAGGAAGAACAGCCGTTACACATAAGCTCGTTGGAATGTGCCACGCAGGGATTGCCTGTCAGCTTATCCTTTGCAAGAAGACCAATAACCTTGGATGCCGCAGCACCTGCCTGAGAAACTGTTTCAGGAATATCCTTGGGACCCTGACAGGTACCTGAAAGAAATACACCTGCTGTCGGACTTTCAACCGGTCTCAGCTTGGGGTGAGCCTCGGTAAAGAAGTCGTTTGTATCCATACTTGCTGTAAGCATAGTAGCAAGCGGTCTTGCTGATTTGTCGGGTTCAATAGCAGCTGCAAGAACAACTAAGTCTGCGTCGATATGAAGCTGCTTGTTTGAAATAAGGTCAGAAGCCTGAACCTTGAGCTTGTCGCCCTCGGGGGTAACCTTACCAACCATACCCTTGACATAGTTTACGCCATACTCCTCAACGGCACGGCGGTAGAATTCATCAAAGTTTTTACCCGGAGTTCTTACATCTATATAGAATACATATACCTCGGTTTCAGGGTATTTGTCTCTGACAAGCATTGCGTGCTTTGCTGTATACATACAACAAATCTTTGAGCAATATTCCTTACCTTTTTCGGCACAGGTATTACAACGTGAGCCAACGCACTGAACAAAAACGATTGTTTTTGGCGATTTGCCGTCCGAGGGTCTTTCAAGATGACCTGCAGTAGGACCTGCCGCATTTGTAAGACGCTCAAATTCCAAAGCAGTACTTACGTCCTTGGACAGGTTGTAAGCAAACTCGTCAAACTTATCCATACTGATTGGATTAAAGCCGGTTGCAACAACAATTGCACCGTATTTTTCCTGAATATACTCGTCCTTTTGAGTGTAATCAATAGCACCGGCGGTACAAACTCTTGCACAAAGACCGCATTTGCCGTTTTTAAGCATATTGCAGGCATTTGGGTCAATGGTTGCAACCTTTGGAACAGCCTGTGCAAAGGGGATATAGATTGCGCTGCGGTTGTCCATACCAAGGTTAAACTCGTTGGGAACCTTCTTCATAGGACACTTTTCAACGCAGGCACCGCAACCGGTACAAATATCCTCTTTTACATAACGGGCATTCTTTTTGATGGTTACATCAAAGTTACCCACAAAGCCTTTAATTTCTGACACTTCGCTGTATGAGAAGATTCGGATATTTTCGTTTTGTGCAACGTCAACCATTTTAGGGGTCAGAATACAAGCAGCACAGTCAAGGGTGGGGAATGTCTTATCCAGCTGTGCCATTTTTCCGCCGATGGTAGGCTTTGTTTCAACAATATCAACAGGGAAGCCTGCATCAGCAATATCTAAAGCTGTCTGGATACCTGCGATACCGCCGCCGATAACAAGGGCTCTTTTGGTAACAGGTGATTCACCGGGGGTAAGGGGTGCATTAAGATTTACCTTTGCGATTGCCGCTTTACCAAGGATGATTGCCTTTTCCGTTCCTGTTGCCATATCCTTGTGAACCCAAGAGCATTGTTCTCTTATATTTGCAATTTCAACCATATAAGGATTAAGCCCTGCGGCAGCCGCAGTCTTTCTGAAGGTTGCCTCATGCATACGCGGTGAGCACGAGCAAACCACAATCCCGGTAAGATTATGCTCTTTTACCGCATCCTTAATCATATCCTGTCCTGCCTGAGAACACATATATTGATAGTTGGTGGAAAAGACGACACCGGGTTCGTTTTTCAAGGCATCGGATACTGCCTGAACATCAACTGTACCTGCAATATTACTGCCACACCAACATACAAAAACACCAACTCTTTGCATTTTGTCTTTTCCTCCTTACTTACTGTATTTTCTGAATGCACTGACAAGAAGCTGCTGCGGAATATCTTCGTCAAGAAGAGCCGGAACATCATTTGCAGTCATTCGGTTTTCGCCTTGCTTTCTTATTGCAGACAGACGAACAGCCTCTACAAGCTTTGCAGGTTCAACACCTCTGGGACATCTGTCTATGCAGGCAAAACAAGACAAGCATTTGTATAATGATTCTGATTTCAAAAGCGGTTCTATATCTCCGCTTTCTACCATACTTACAAACTGATGTGGATGATATTCCATTTCACTGTATGCAGGGCAGGTTGCCGAGCATTTTCCGCATTTCATACATTTTTTGGGATTTACTCCGCTTTGACGGATTAATTCCTCGCGAAGATACTTATTTTCCATTTGTATCCTCCTTTACACCAAGTGCTTCAGCTAAAAGCTCGGTAAAGTAAACTACCGGAATATCAGCACCGTTTTTAACAAGATTGTACTTGCACAGGGGACAAGCTGTTATAATCATCTCAGCACCCTGAGACTTTGCGTTCTGAACAACGGCGTTGCTGTTCTTTTTTGCAAGCTCGGGGCTTTCAACGCTTACGTAACCGCCGCAGCACTCGTTGCGCATTGCGTATATAACGGGTTCTGCACCAAGTGCTTTTATAAAGTTCTCCATAATGCTTGGATTTTCAGGGTCATCCATTTTCATAACATCATTGGGTCTTAAAAGCAGACAGCCGTAATATGCGGCTATTTTTTTGCCCTTTAAAGGATTTACAACCTTTTCTTTTAAAGTATCAAAGCCGACCAAATCCCGAAGCATTTCGAGATAGTGATAAACCTCGGCTTCGCCAAAGTATCCGCCGTCTTGTTCCATATAGCGGTTTACCGTATCGGAGAAGTCTTTATCATTTTGCATAACATAGTTTGTTTGCTTTATAACATTGTGGCAAGCTGAACACACTGTCACAAGAGGCTGTTCTTTTGAGAAAGCCTCTTTCAGCGCACGAACAGAGGAAAGCTTTGTAGCAACCTCGTTTTTTGCGGTTGTAAATACTCCGCCGCAGCATTGCCAGTTTTCAATTTCTTCAAGAGTAACCCCCAAAGCCTCGGCTGACTTGTATGCATACAGGTCAAGGTCTTTAGCTTTGTTTTTCAGGGTGCACCCCGGAAAATAACTAACCTTCATTTTTTTACCTCCGGCTCAAACCATTTGTTCAGGGTGGAATACCTCGTCAAACTTTTCAGAAGTTAAAAATCCAAGTTCAACGCAAGCTTCCTTAAGTGAAATATTATCTTTAAATGCTTTCTTAGCTCTTTTTGCAGCATTTTCATAACCGATGTAGGGGTTAAGTGCTGTAACAAGCATCAATGAATTGTGAAGATTGTGGTGCATCTTTTCTTTGTTTGCCTTTATTCCAACTGCACAGTTTTTGTTGAAAGAAACAATTGCTTCAGCCAGAAGTCTTGCAGACTGAAGGAAGTTGTAAACGCAAACCGGCATAAATACGTTAAGTTCAAAGTTGCCCTGTGATGCTGCCATACCAACAGCAACATCGTTGCCCATTACCTGAACAGCTACTATTGTTACAGCTTCGCATTGGGTGGGGTTAACCTTGCCGGGCATAATTGATGAACCGGGTTCATTTTCGGGAATAAAAATTTCGCCAAGACCGTCTCTTGGACCTGATGCAAGCCAACGTACATCGTTTGCAATCTTCATCATATCGCAGGCAAGAGCCTTGATTGCACCGTGAGCAAACACAAGCTCGTCCTTTGATGTAAGTGCGTGGAATTTATTGCCTGCAGTTACAAAAGGCTTGCCTGTAATCTTGCCAACCTCTTCGGCAACAATTTCAGCAAATGATGCAGGAGCGTTAAGCCCTGTACCAACTGCTGTACCTCCAAGAGCAAGCTCGTAAAGAGGTTCGATAGAACGCTTTATAAGCTCGATATCCTTTTCAAGGCTTGAACGCCAGCCACTGATTTCCTGACTGAAGGTTATGGGAGTTGCATCCTGAAGATGTGTTCTTCCGCTTTTTACAATACCTTCATTTTCTTTTTCAAGACGTTTAAATGTATCAATAAGCTCCTGTGCTGCAGGAATAAGTTTTTCTTCAAGAGCAATAACAGCAGCAATGTGCATTGCAGTAGGGAAAGTATCATTTGAGGACTGACTCATATTAACATCATCGTTTGGATGAAGCAAAGTCTTTCCCAATATCTGATTACCTCTGTTTGCAATAACTTCGTTTGCGTTCATATTAGATTGTGTGCCTGAGCCTGTCTGCCAAACAACAAGGGGGAAGTTGTTGTTAAGCTTACCTTCCATAACCTCATCACAAGCAGCTGAAATTGCACCCAGCTTTTCGTCTGTCATTTTTTCTCTGCGAAGCTTGTTGTTGGTAATTGCTGCAGCCTTTTTGAGGATACCAAAAGCGTGTATAATTTCTGCAGGCATTGTTTCAATACCTACGCCGATTTCAAAGTTTTCGTGACTTCTTTGGGTCTGTGCTGCCCAAAGCTTGTCAGCAGGTACTTTTACTTCACCCATAGAATCATGCTCGATACGATATTCCATTTTTTCAACCCTTTCATTCCTTATTTTTTATATATTAAGACTTTTAATTAAATCCTTCAGAACGCTTGCACTGTTGTGAAGTGCCGCAATTTCTTTATCATTAAGAGGCAGCATAATTTTGGCATGTGCACCCTTATCACCCACGACATTAAGAAGGCTTAAGCATACATCGTCAATTCCGTATTCGCCGTTTAACATTGTAGAGACTGTAAGGGTTGTGTCAATACCGCTTAAAAGACATTTACAAATATGGCAAACCGAAATAGATACTGCATAGAATGTTGCACCCTTACGCTGAATAATTCTTGCGCCTGATTTACGCATATATTCTTCTACGTCATTCAGTATAAATTCGGGATATGCTTCCTTTGTCTGAATGGCATCCTTGAAATGTTCAATCGGCACATTTGAGATATTTGCAAGTGACCAGGGAACAAAAGAACTGTCACCGTGTTCGCCAAGAACATATGCGTGAACATTCTTCTGGTTTACTGAATAGTATTCTGAAATTCTTGAACGAAGTCTTGCTGTATCAAGAACCGTACCCGAACCGATAACACGTTCCTGTGGAAGACCTGTATGCTTTAAAAATACATATGTCAAAACATCAACAGGATTACTAACAATGACATATGTAGCATTAGGAGCAACGGGTACAATTTTATCTGCAATGCTTTTTATAATATCAACATTAGCCTGTGCAAGGTCAAGTCTTGACTGACCGGGCTTTCTGGCCATACCTGAAGTAATAACAACAATATCTGAGCCTGCAGCGTCAGTATACGAGCCTGCATAAACAGAAGCAGGGTTGCAGAAAGAAACACCTTGTCTGATATCAAGTGCTTCACCCAAGGACTTTTCTTCATTGATATCAATCATAACAATTTCCGATGCAATTCCCATAACAGTAAGAGTATATGCGATTGTCGAACCAACATTACCCGAACCAATTACTGTAATTTTATTCATAACTAATCCTCACTTTTTATATATTTAAATGTTAATAATATTACTATTTTAAGACGGATATAGCATCTGAAATTGTCTTTTCAAAAGCTTCTCTTCCGTATTTGTCAACCTCAGCCTTATTCTTTTCGCCATGGGTCAGACATCCTGCACCGCCGATGCATCCGCCGGTACAAGCCATTCCCTCAATGAAGTTGGCATCCAGAACATTTTTACTCTTTTTAAGAAGTGCTACCTTGCAGGCTTCGATTCCGTCACAAGCAATAGCCTTTAAATCAAAGTCAATATTTTGTTCCTTTAAGCCTTGAGCGACTGCATCGGACAAGCCACCGCTGCGTGCAAAAATTCTGCCAAAGTATGATGCGTTGTCCAGCACATCTTCCTCCAGCGTTGTTATATCAATATCCATGCTGTCGTAAAGTGCCTGAAGCTCCTCAAAGGTTAAAACAGCATCGATATACGGCTTGACAGTTTCAAGCTGTGCCTCTGATTTCTTTGCTGTGCAGGGCCCGATAAATACAACCCTGGCGTTTTTGTCGGTATCTTTTATATACTTGGCAAGGGTAGCCATAGGTGAAAGATTATGAGAAATATACTTTACCAAATCAGGAAATGCTGATTTTACATAAGACACAAATGCCGGACAGCAGGAGCTTGTTAAAAAGCCTTTTTCGCTAAGCTCTTTAGATTCAGCCTGAGCAACCATGTCAGCACCAAGAGCTGCTTCAATCACAGTGTAAAAACCAAGCTCCTTTAAACCCTTGATAACCTGTCCAAGCTTTGCGTAGGTGAACTGGCTTGAAACAGACGGTGCTACCAATGCATAAACCTTGTAATTTTTGTTTCCGTCACTGCTTTTTATAAGGTCAATGGCGTCTAAAATATACGACTTGTCCATAATTGCACCAAACGGGCATTGATACACACAAGCACCGCAGGCGGTACATTTGCTGTTGTCGATAGCAGCAGCATTATCCTCGTTGATGGAAATTGCCTTTATTTTGCAGGCTTTCTGACAAGGTCTTTTTCTGTTTACAATTGCGGAGAAAGGGCAAACCTTTGCACATTGACCGCATTCAACACATTTTGACTTGTCAATATGTGCTACGTGGTTGGAGTCAAAAGTGATAGCTTCTTTTTTGCAGACATCCTCACAGCGATGTGCAAGACAACCGCGGCAGGATTCCGTAACAACATATCCCGCAGACGGGCATTCGTCACAGGCAATATCAATGACTTCAATCACGTTGGGATTTTCTTTGTCGCCACCCATAACAATTTTAATTCGTTCTTCTAAAATTGCTCTTTCCTTGTATACGCAACAACGCATTGTGGAGGTTTTTCCGGGAACAATTATTTCAGGAATTTTCAATACATTTTCAAGCAGAGTATCCTTCCATGCATAACGTGCAACTTCACGCAGCACCTTATATTTTAAATGTTGTACTTTTGTATCAAATTTTCTCATGCTTCACTCTCCTTAAAAATAACTTAACTTAATTCGTTTACCCATCATTTTCAGGCATTTTGAAAGTTCTTCAACTAAATTCATTTTAATACTGAAGTTTATAGGGAGGTCAGGATTCTGATGCGCGGGGTTTATAGCTCTGCCTACATAGAAGTTTATGTCGGTTGCTTCTTCAAACAACAGCTGACAAATCAGTGAGGCTCCGTCCCGCTTAAAATTCCAATGCTCATACATTTCGTTCTCGCCTAAGTAGTCTTTGGCATATTCCAGAACTCTGTTTACTGTTATAACACCTTCGGTAACAAGGTCAACGCCTTCAAGCTGTGCAATGGGCGGAATGTCTGATTTTTCAAAATTAAGACTTGCTCTGAGCGGTTTTCCTAAGTACTTTGCCGCAATGGAGGAGGTAGTTCCGCCGCATATAATATGCTTGCCTTCCTTTGAAAAGAAAAGGGACATCATCCGGTCGCAGTCGTCACGGTTTGAAGGAGGTCCGAAAAGAATGTTCATCGGCTCTCTTTTCCTGATTTTTACAATACAGGCGGTTGCATCGTCGCCGGGCTTTTGCCCGTAAAGCTTGTCGCATTCGTCAACTAAAAGTGTGGACAGGTTTTTTGCTGTAAGTCCGGATACCGACATGGTCTCCATAAATTCAACAATATCCTCGCGTTTCCATCCAAAATTATAGGCCATACCTATCCCAGCGTGAGGACAACCATCGCTCATAGCGATAAAAATGTCATTTTCCTGAATACGGATTTCGCTTTTAAATATTCTTTTACCGTCAATATTTATTTCTGTTTTTGGATAATCATAATTTTTATTATCACGCAAGACTATTACCTGAGGATTATCGTATTGGATTATCTCAACCATTTCGTTGTTGATAAGCTGCATAATTGTAAATGTAGAATATGCAACGCCTCTGACCGAACAGACGGGAAGTGTTGCGGCAATTGTCTCCACGCACTCTTCAATAGGTAAGCCTTCGGACATCATGGTTGAAATAATTTTTGATGTAAGTGTAGACAGGATACTTGCTTTAACACCGCTGCCCAGCCCGTCGGCAAGGACAATCACAGTTGAATTTTCGTTTTGTTCAACAATATCCACGTGGTCGCCGCAAAGCTGCTCACCATAATGGTTAATACTCTTCCAGCCGATATCAGCACATAAATCATTCATCTTGTATCGACTCCTTCAACTTAGCAAGTGCAATTTTGGTTTCTGCAGCAGTTTCGCCAAGAAGTGATGCAATTTCCTGAACAATTCTCATCTGCTTATCTACAACCTTATCTGCAACCTCAATGGTCTGGCGGCTGATTTTTTCTTTCTTTTCACGTTCAGTTTCTTCGTCGGTAACGTCACGCATAATTCCCACCAGAAGTCGGGATTCTTTATCATAAACCACAGATTGCTCTATATAACGTCTGTATTCTGCAAGATATACACGCTCGCTGTGTATATCTTTGCCGGTTCGCAGAACTTCGGCAAACAACGCCGGGTCAAGGACTCTGATTATGCTTTCTCCAAGGACATCCGAGCTTGAACGTATGTTCATCATATTCCGTGCTGCTTCGTTTATCTGCTGTACCTCAAGCTTCTCGTTAAGAACAATAAGACCGTTTGGTGTGTTCTTAACAATAGTGTCAGAAAAGCTCTCGGCCTTATCCTTTAAGAAGGGCAGGCACATTGAAATTTCCGCCTTGCCCTGACAAATGGCAATAGCCTTTTCTCGGCAGGTATTATATCCGCAAGAACCACAGTTGAGCTCATCCGAGGTCTTGAACTTGCCCATTTCTCTGAGAACACCGAAAATTTCTGTTTCGCTGGGTTGTGCCAGCTTGTGTTCGATATATTCAAACTGTTTCTTAAGTTCAATGGATTTTGGCTCCGAAACCTTGAAATCATCTTTTCCTGCGTAGTTAGCAATGGTTATATAATCTTTTATTGGTTCGCTTGTGTTATACTTTTCCATAACCGGACCGCCGATACAGCTCCCCACACACGCAGACATTTCAATAAAGCATTTGTGAATTTTCCCGTTTTCTATATCACGGAGTGCATCCATACAGTTTTGAACGCCGTCAATAGCTATATAGTTGAAACCAGGAGCATCAAGAGACATTGTCTTAAGAATTCCGCCAGTTGTGGGGAAGAATCTTGCACGGCTTTCCATATTGGAGTCCATGGTCTGTTCAAGCTCAATATTTTCTTCCTTGAGCCAGTTTGACAATTCCTCAAAGGTCAAAACTGCATCAACGATACCTTCGTAATGTTCTGCTTCGTCTTTTTTTGCCACACAGGGCCCAATAAATACTGTTTTTGCATCCGGGCATCTTTTTTTGATATCAAGGCAATGTGCCTGCATAGGAGAAACAACGTCTGCCAGATATTCAAGTGCTGTCGGGAAATACTTCTGTATAAGCAGGTTGATAGAATGACAGCAGGAAGAAATAATAACGTCACGATCATCTTCGCGGAGTATTCTTTCATACTCGTTTTTTACTATTGTTGCACCGATGGCGGTTTCTTCAACATCGTAAAAGCCAAGCTGTTTGAGGGCTGTTCGCATAGATTCAATCCCGACACCCTCATAATTCGCAGCAAAAGACGGTGCCAAGCTTACAATAACCGGTTCACCGCCTTGCAATAAGACTTTTGCCTTTTCTGTTTCATCTACAATCTGCTTTGCGTTTTGTGGGCATACTACAAAGCATTGGCCGCACAAGATACATTCATTGCCAATAATATGTGCCTGATTGCCTGAAAAACGGATTGATTTAACAGGACAATGACGAATACACTTGTAACAGTTTTTACAGTTTGACTTTTTCAAAGTTAAACAATTTGGCATATTCGTCACATCCTTTCATTTTTAATTACTGACAAAACTTTATCTTCAAAAAATTCTCTGAAGTTTTCACGATTAATTCCTGTATGGATTGCATCATCTACCTGAACGGTAACCCCAAAACGATTACATTCGCCTATACAAAAGCTGCCAGCAAGAGTAACCTCGTCCTGAAGCTTGTTTTCTTCAACTGCCTTGGTAAGCAATTCAATGATTTCGGGGGCGCCCTTTATATGGCATGAACTGCCCACACATATCTGAATTAACATTTTTTCACACCCTTGCCACTATTACATTTTTGAAAAATTCGGTGACATTTTCAGGGGTAACTGAATGAAATTCTTCGTCAACAGTTACGCATACACCCTGCTGACATTTACCCAGACAAAAAGTGCCGCCAAGCTCAACCTTATCGCCAAGGTTATTTTCGTTCACAAGCATCTGAAGCTGCTCAACAACCTGACGCGAACCCTTGATATGACACGAACTACCGATACAAACTGTCACTTTCATTTTATAATCAATCCTTTCATGCAAAGTATATATTTTGCGACAATGCATTATATCTCATTTTAATTTGAATTATATCATAAACCATATCAAAAAGCAATGATTATCTACAAATTTCATCATATTGACAAAAAATTCACAATTTCTTTTATTATATATGTTTATTTTTTCACAATGTGGTTTTAGACCGCGCAAAGTGCAAAGGAAGAGGCTGTTTGAAACACGTCATAGAGGTGCAATTAATTAATGTAAAAGAACTGCTTTTGTTGACGATGTAACTTGATTTTATAATTATTCCGGGAAAAAAATAAAAGCGGTTTTGGGGGTTATAAAAAAATCACTTCCTTATTATATATAATATTTTTAAAACATCTTTTAAGGAGAAATATATAATAGAAATAAACCTGCAAAAACATGTAAAAAATTTTTTAAAAAAATATTGACAATTGAGTTTAATTATAGTATAATACTTAGGCGTGACAAAGACATACGATGATTCCGGAGGTAGCAAACCCCTTATCTCACTGGGGTTTTGGAAATTTCGGAGGAGATTGTCCGGTTTTCAAAAGCGGGCGGAAGGTCACACTTCTATTTTAATACAGAGCAAAAAACTTGTCGGTGTGGTATGCTGTCGCACCGGTAATCACCTTGCACTGTCGTCCCCGAAACCGATTTTGAAAGAAAGAAAAAGGTTCGGGTTTTATTATGTAACTGTGCGAAACGCCCGGCACAGTGTAACAATCAAAAGCATATTTTGAAGGAGGGTACAGCATGGCAACAGAGAAGATCAGAATCAGACTTAAGGCTTATGACCACAATCTTATCGACCAGAGCGCTGAAAAGATTGTTGAAACAGCTAAGAGAACAGGAGCTAAGGTTTCAGGACCTATTCCGCTTCCTACAAAGAAGGAAGTAGTTACCATTCTCAGAGCGGTTCATAAGTATAAGGACAGCCGTGAGCAGTTCGAACTGAGAACTCACAAAAGACTCATCGATGTTTTGGCTCCCAATGCTAAGACAATCGATGCACTCAAGCACCTTGATTTGCCTGCAGGTGTGGATATCGAACTTAAAATATAGTTTGATAGATTAAAAGGCAAGAAAAAATTTGGTTATGTTGGGTTTCCAACCGCTGGCCCGTATGTAAGTTCAAAAGCTTGAACCGATGCATATGTAATTTAGGAGGAAAAGAAAATGAAAAAAGCAATCTTAGGCAAAAAGCTTGGTATGACTCAGATTTTTGCAGAAGACGGTACACTCATTCCTGTTACAGTTATTGAAGCAGGTCCCTGTAGTGTAGTTCAGAAGAAAACAATCGAAGTTGATGGCTATGAAGCTGTTCAGGTTGGTTTCGAGGACAAAAAGGAAAAGAATGTTAACAAGCCTATGAAGGGTCACTTTGCAAAAGCAAATGTTACACCGAAACGGTACCTCAGAGAGTTCAAACTTGAAAACTGTGCTGAGTTAAACGTCGGTGACGAAATCAAAGTTGACGTATTCGAAGCAGGCGAAATTATTGACGTAACAGGTACAAGCAAAGGTCATGGTTATGCCGGCACAATCAAGAGATGGGGCACACACAGAGGTCCTATGACTCACGGTAGCCATTACCACAGAGGCCCCGGTTCATTGGGTGCTTGTTCATCACCCTCACGTGTGTTCAAGGGTAAGAGACTTCCCGGTCACTATGGTGTGGACAAGGTTACAATTCAGAACCTCAGCCTTGTAAAGATAGATACAGAACGCAATTTGCTTCTCGTTAAGGGCTCAGTTCCCGGACCTAAGGGCGGATTGCTTATGGTTAAAAACGCAGTTAAGGCTAATGCCTAAACTGGAGAGAGGAGGATATAAGATATGCCAAAAGTAGCATTATATAACACAGACGGCAAACAAGTCGGTGATATAGAATTGAATGAGAATGTGTTTGGCGCAGAAGTCAGAGCTGACATTATGCACGAAGTAGTTGTTAACTACCTCGCAAACCAGAGGCAGGGCACACAGAGCACCAAGACTCGTACTGAAGTCAGCGGTGGCGGAATCAAGCCCTGGAGACAGAAGGGTACAGGCCGTGCAAGACAGGGTAGTATCCGTGCTCCACAGTGGGTTGGCGGCGGCGTAGCACTTGGTCCCAAGCCCAGAGATTACAGATATTCTGTAAACAAGAAGGTTAGAAGACTTGCTCTTCGTTCAGCACTTTCTTCAAAGGTGGTTGAAAACGATATCATCGTTCTTGAAAGCCTTACACTTGACGAAATCAAGACAAGCAAGATGGCTCAGATCCTTGCTAACCTTGGTGTAACAGAAAAGGCACTTATCGTACTTCCCGAAAACGACAAAAATGTTGTTCTTTCAGCCAGAAACATTAAGGGTGTTGACACAACATTCGTGGGAGCAATCAACACATACGAGGTGCTTGGACACACAAAGTGCATCATTACTAAGGATGCAGTTTCAAAACTCGAGGAGGTGTACGCATAATGAATATGACATCTCATGATATTATCAAAAGACCTATCATAACAGAACAGAGTATGGACCAGGTTGCAGACAAAAAGTACACTTTTGAAGTTGCAAAGAATGCAAACAAAATCCAGATAAAAAAAGCTGTTGAAGAAATTTTCAAGGTAAAGGTTCAAAGCGTTACAACCGCAAACTTCATGGGCAAGACCAAGAGAATGGGTGTTCATGTTGGTAAAAGAGCTGACTGGAAGAAGGCTGTTGTTAAGCTTACAGCAGACAGCAAGACAATCGAGCTTTTTGAGAACTAATTTTACCGTAATCGAAACGTAGATAAGGAGATGTAAAAATGGGAATTAGAAAATATAATCCTACAACACCTTCGCT
>JAZRJL010000048.1:0-34332 GCA_045645805.1 Clostridia bacterium
ACAAACGGATTTTTTATAGACGGATTTGTAATACTCAATACCAAAAATAATACAACAAAGGCTTCTTTGCCGTTTACAGGATTTTATGGTGATTGGGGAAAGGCTCCTGTTTTTGATAAAACAATATACGAAGATGGTGGGTCTACTCTTGTTGACGAGGGAAAGGAACTGTCTACCGGTACATACCTTGCATTAAAATTAAATGAGAATGGTGAGTACATTCCTCTTGGCATAAATCCGTTTGATTCAACCATTATCAGCAAGGATTATGTTTGCTATTCACCTTTAAATGAGAAAAATCTATTATTTAAAAGCACTTATTATCGTTCAACGGTAGAAAATAAATTTTTGATAAAAAAATCGGATGGAACATATCATTCAAAAGGAATAATTGCTCCTCAATTTAAAAATAAATTTCATACAAGCATCCTTGATTTACCGATAGCGGCATATGATTTAATGAGTGATGGCTTGCATTTAATGCAGATTGATGCAACAGTTGCAGGACCAACCGATACAGGGCATACACTTGAAATTCCTTTTTACGTTGATAATACTGCACCTTATATCGAAAGTGTTGAATATAACACTGAAAATAAAACTGTTACAGTTATAGCATCTGATGAAAAAGCTTTGTCAGCAATTTATGTAATGTATACAGATTTAAAGGGAAAAAAAGTAATGGAGTTAAATCCGTTGACATTGGCAGAAACCGAAGGCCTTAGGGTAACAAAAACCTTTGATGTTTCCAATTCAGAAGGTCTTGAGTCGTTAGGTATTGGATGTGTGGATTATGCACTTAACGAAAGCAATGGTTATTACTATTATTATACCAATGACGTAGGAATTGGTTTAGGGGATATAGACAGAGATTCTTATGGTGCTAATTTAAAAATATATGCAAAAAATAATACGGAGTCATATATTTCAGGTCAGCTTATAGCGGCTTTCTATGATGAAAAAAATACTCTTATTGCTGTACAGTCTGTTAGAAAAGCTTTTAATGCCGGTGCTGAAGAAGTCATTCGCTTTGCTTTTAATGAAGACACAACAAAGGCAACAACTCTTAAGCTTTTTATCTGGGAAAACAGCAATTTAAAAACAATTTCAGCCCCAAATGTAATTGATTTAAGCACAATTAAATAACGGAGAAAATCTTATGACAAATAAAAAAAGTATTTTAGCGATTTTTGCGGCATTAACAGCACAAATTATATTTGGATTCAGCTTTATGTTTACCAAAATTGCATTACAGACAGCGTCGCCCCTTGTTGTCATTGCAAACAGATATATGGTTGCATTTATACTGTTAGAAATATGGATTTTTGTGAAAAAAATCAAAGTAAACCTTAGAAAGAACATACTTCCGTTAATTTTAATGTCAGTTTTTCAACCATGCTTGTATTTTGTATTTGAAAGCTACGGAATAAAGCTTACCACAAGTTCATTTTCATCTGTAATGATTGCACTTATTCCCATAGTGTCAATGATTTGTGGTATATTTACTTTAAAAGAAGTACCAACACCGTTTCAATTTGTGTTTATGGCATTATCGGTAAGCGGTGTGGTGGCTATGACATTTCAGGGTCAATCGGACGGTTCTGTTACGGCATTGGGCGTGTTGCTTTTGTCGGGAGCTGTTATATCATCGGTTGGCTATAATATTTTAAGCCGAAAGCTGTCCTCTGAATTTTCGGTTTTTGAACGTACTTTTGTAATGACCGCTTCCGGCTTGGTATTTTTTACAATTGCTGCACTATGTGAAAATATTAATAATCCTGTTGTGCTTATTGCTGCATTTACAAAAAACTCGTATGTATATTCAATTTTGTATCTTTCTGTACTTTCATCGGTTGCTGCATTTTTGCTTTTGAATTTCTCTCATACATATTTGCCGGTTGCAAAAACAACTGCATTTTCTAACATTACAACGGTTGTTTCGGTAATATCAGGAGTGGTGTTTCTTAACGAGCCATTTGGTCTATTGTCCTGGATTGCCACGCTTATGATAGTTGCAGGTGTATGTGGTGTTCAACTGATTGATGTTAAAGATAAGTAAAAAATGAGCTGATGCTTTTAGCAACAGCTCATTCTTATTAGTTAAAAATCTTTCCTTCAATTACAGTTGCATTGATTAAATCGTCAGGATTTAATATAAGCAAATCACAATCGCAACCTACTTTAATTTTGCCTTTGTTTATACCCATAAACTCAGCAGGGGTAGAGGATGCCATTTTAAAAGCTTCGCTTTCCGGTATTCCGAAATCAATAGCATGCTTTACGCACTCGAAAAGTGTGGTTGTGCTGCCTGCAATAGCTCCGTCAAGAGTTTTTGCAACGCCGTCTTTTACCACAACCTGCTGACCGCCAAATTCATATACCCCGTCAGAGAGCTTTGTGGCACGCATTGAATCACTGATTAAAATCATTCTGTCACTTCCAAAAAGCTTATACAAAAGCCTTATCATTGCAGGATGAATATGAAATCCGTCACAAATAACTTGTGCATAAATATTCTTATCAGCTGCAGCTGCAATAATTCCCGGCATACGATGATTAAGTGGTGTCATTGCATTAAAGGTATGGGTAAGGCAGCTTGCACCGCTTTCGATGGCTTTTATTGCTGTGTCATAATCCGCATCAGAATGTCCAATGCACACACGGGCAGAACAATTTTTGATAAAGTCCATTGCTCCGTCAATTTCGGGAGCAACTGTAATTATTTTGACATTTTTGAAGCTGTTGAATTCGGTTATATCGGGTGATTTAATAAAGCTTTCGTTCTGAGCGCCTTTGTATTTTGCATTTATGTACGGACCTTCCATATGAAAGCCTAATATTTTTGCACCCGATACGGCAGTTATGTCAGCATCGCAAACGGATTTTATACGTTCATAGCTTTCGGTCATTGTTGTTGGATAAAAGGCGGTTACACCGTTTTCTGCCTGATAGCGTGAAAGCTCCTCAAGCTGTGCATCCATTGTATCAAAGCCTGTGGCACCATGACTGTGAATTTCAATAAGACCGGGATAAACCTTACAGCCTGAAAAATCATTTCCGGGCAGGTCTGTTTTGCCTATACTTTTAATTTTGCCGCTTTCTTCAACTATATCAACTTTTTCGCCGTTTAATAAAAGATTTTTATAAATATTCATTGGTTATCGCCTTCATTTTATCTATAACATTTTTTTAATCGAAAATCTAATTTTCCGTTATTTTAACATAAACATAAAATGTTGTCAATTAAAACCGATAAAAAGACAATAACTTATTCGTTGCAAATTCCCGACTTAAGCTTTTGCAAGGCTTTTTTTTCAATTCTTGATACATAAGACCTTGATATATTCATCATAGCAGCCACTTCGTTTTGTGTCCAGGGCGTTCCATCAGAAAGACCGTATCTCAGATTAATAATTTCGCGTTCTCTGTCGTCAAGTAGCTTGTCAATATTTGAATACAGTTTTTTTATCTGTTCTCGTTTATCTATTTCACGAATTACATCTTCGTCATCTGAACTTAAAATATCCATAAGTAAAATCTGATTTCCTTCCTTATCTGTTCCTATGGGGTCATTAAGGGAAACATCACCTTGAGTTTTTTTGTTTGCACGCATAAGCATCAATATTTCGTTTTCAATACACCTTGCTGCATATGTGGCAAGCCGTGTGCCTTTTGATGGATTGAAACTGTTTATACCCTTTATAAGTCCGATTGTTCCTAAAGAAAGAAGGTCTTCGTTGTCCCGAAGTCCTGCTGAATATTTTTTTGCAATATGTACAACAAGTCTGAGGTTGTGTTCAATTAGTTTATTTTTTGCATCTATGTCACCTGCCGCCATTTGTTTTAAAAGCTGTTGTTCTTCTTTTGCACTAAGTGGCTTGGGAAATGAATTGGTTCCTGATATAAAGGAAATAAGAAATATAATAGACCTCATCATTGAACCCAGCATATCAAACATAAATAAAACCTCCGAATTATATGGTTAGACTATCATATGCAAAGCTTGCTTGGCAGGTGCAAGTACACAAAAATATAAATTAATCTTTAAAAACCCTTGATGTTTTGATATTTTTGTGATATACTAATACAGCTATGTTAAATTGGGGTGTTAGCGGTACCTTGTAACCCACAATCCGCTGTAGTGGGAATGAAAACTTGTATTGAGGGACAGAATTTGTCTTGTCGGTCTTGATTTGGTTTGTGTTGAAAGATTCGGTCCTGCGCAATTGAAACCTGTGAACCGTGTCAGGGCAGGAATGCAGCAGCACTAAGCAGTTCTTTTTGATGTGCCGCAGGGGTGCCGGGTCCGAGCAAAGCAGTCAAGCAGCGGAGGTGTTTTTGTTTCGAAGGCAAGCACATAGCTTTTTATATAAATATAAAATTACATTATTTACTGTTGTTTACAAAAAAAGGAGGGGTTCAAAATGTCAGAGAAATACCAGGCTCTTTACAGAAAATGGCGTCCGTTGGTGTTTGAAGACGTTGCCGGCCAGGACCATGTTTCAGAAACTTTGCGAAACAGTATAAAAAACGACCGGATTGCCCATGCTTATTTGTTCTGCGGAACACGAGGCACGGGTAAAACCTCTACCGCAAAAATTTTTTCCCGTGCGGTCAATTGCGAAGCTTCTGTTGGCGGAAATCCCTGCAATAACTGTCCAACCTGTTTGGGGATTATTGACGGAAGCATTCTTGATGTATATGAGATGGATGCTGCCAGCAACAGCGGTATAGATAATATACGCGAAATACGTGATGAAGTAATTTATGCACCAACAAACAGCAAATTCAAAGTGTATATAATCGACGAGGCACATATGCTTACGACCGAGGCGTTCAATGCTCTTCTTAAAACTCTTGAAGAGCCACCCAGTCATGTTATATTTATTCTCGCAACAACTGAGCCGCATAAAATTCCCGCTACAATACTTTCAAGATGTCAGAGGTTTGATTTCAGGCGTATTAACATTAATGATATTGAACGTCGGCTTTCTAAAATAGTAAAGGAAGAAGGAATAAATATTACACCTGATGCAATTGAGCTGGTAGCAGAGCTTGCTGACGGCTCAATGCGTGACGGTCTTAGCATTCTCGACCAATGTATTGCATATGCAAAAGAAGAACTCAGGTATGATGATATAGTAGAAATTGTCGGCATTGCGGACAAGCGGATACTGTTCCCTGTGGCTGAGGCAATTGCGGAATATAATACCTCTGAGGCATTGCTGCTTACTGATGGTTTCTTGCAAAAGGGCAAAGAAGCCGCTGATTTTCTTGAAGAGCTTATTTTCCATTTCAGAGCGCTTATGCTTTGTAAATCAATGGAAAATCCCGGTGAACTTCTGGAAAAAAGCGATGAGATTATTGCAAAATATGCCGAGCAAGCTCAAAAATTTAATATAGACAGATTGATTTATATAATTCAGACATTAGGCGAGTATCTGCTTCAGGCAAAAAAATTGTCTACTCCAAAGGTAGCTGTGGAGATGGCGACAGTAAAAGTAGCATCACCTGAAAATTCTAACAATATAGATGAGCTTTTGCTTAGAATTGAAAAGCTTGAAAAAATTATTGAGGGAATAAAAGCCGGCGGAGTTTCGGCGAAAAGGGCATCATCAAAAAGTGTATCATCGGCAGAACCTGCCAAAGATATCCCTACCGAAACGGCACCGCATATTGACGAAGCTGCCCTTTGGACAAAATGGCGTGAGGCTCTTGGTGCTGTTAAAGAGAAAAGCAAAAAGCTTTATACCTTTTTATTTAATGCAAAGGCACTTTTTTACGGTGATGAAGTTGAGCTTTTAATTACAAATGACCTTGCTTATGAAACAATTAATACCCCTGAGGGCAAAAAATATCTTGCTGAACTGTTTTCTGTGGTTCAGGGTACAGCAGTTCGGGTAACGGTATCCGGCAAGGAAGGTCCGAAAAAACGTGACAATGCGCAGGCATCTGTTTTGGATATAGCGGCAAAAAAAGATTTGCTTGGAGATAAAATGACTGTTATAGATGGGTAATTTTGTTCAGTTAAGCTGACGTTTATATGAAAGGATTTGATTATTATGGCAAAAGGCGGTTTCCCACGCAATATGGGCGGTATGGGAGGAATGGGCGGAGGTAATATGAACCAGATGCTCAAACAGGCAAAAAAAATGCAGGAACAGATGCTTAAGATGCAGGAAGAAATGGAAGAAAAAGTCTATGAAGCAACTGCCGGCGGCGGTGCTGTATCTGTTAAAATAAGCGGTAAAAAGGAGCTTCAGGAAATCGTAATTAATCCTGAGGTTGTAGACCCTGACGATGTTGAAATGCTTCAGGATTTGATTATAGCTGCTGTAAACGAAGGAATGAGAAAAGCTGATGAAAGCTCTGCTGACGAAATGAGCAAGCTTACAGGCGGTCTCAACATTCCGGGATTATTCTAAATAATATTGGGCACCATTGACTGACTTTCTGTCAAGGAGTGCCTATATTTTTGTATTTTGAAAGGGGTATTACATATGAATTTTTTTCAACCAATGCTTTTTACAGACCTTAAAAGCTACAACGGACAACAATTTGTAAAAGACCTGATTGCAGGATTAATTGTTGCAATAATTGCACTTCCGCTTTCAATTGCGCTTGCGATTGCATCGGGTGTAAGTCCGCAGATGGGTATTTACACAGCGGTTGTTGCAGGTCTTGTTACAGCAATTTTTGGCGGCAGCAGTGTTCAGATTTCAGGACCGACTGCAGCTTTTGCAACAATCGTTGCAGGAGTTGTTGCAAAGTACGGTCTTGAGGGGATGGCACTTGCCACAGTTCTTGCGGGTATAATTCTTATTATAATGGGTGTATTCAAGCTTGGAAACTTAATAAGATTTATTCCTTTCACCATTACAACAGGTTTTACCGCAGGTATTGCTGTCACCCTTGTAGTGGGTCAGCTTAAAGACTTTTTTGGGGTAAGCTTTCCACAAGGCGTTTCGCCCATTGAAACTATTGAAAAATTTAAGGTATTTTGCGAAAATGCAGGGACTTTAAATTTTGAAGCATTAATAGTAGGCGGTGTGTGCCTTGCAATACTTTTTATATGGCCAAGATTTTGCGAAAAAGTTCCGGCATCATTGATAGCCGTTGCAGTTGGTATTGCAATGGTTCAGCTTTTAAAAATGAATGTAAATACAATTGGTGACCTTTATTCGGTTGAACGTTCTCTTCCAACTTTGAAAATGCCTGTATTTAGTCTTTCTTCCATAATTAAGGTATTTCCGGATGCAATTACAATTGCAATCCTTGCAGGGATTGAATCTCTTCTTTCGTGCGTTGTAGCTGATGGAATGGTTGGCAAAAAACATCGTTCAAATACCGAGCTTACAGCTCAGGGTCTTGGTAATATTGCTTCAGCTCTTTTTGGAGGAATTCCTGCAACAGGTGCTATTGCAAGAACTGCGGCAAATATAAAGAACGGAGGAAGAACTCCTGTTTCGGCTATTGTGCATTCGGTGGTGCTTTTGCTTGTACTTGCTATACTTATGCCGTATGCGTCTTACATACCTATGCCGGCAATTGCGGCAATTCTTATAAGTGTTGCTTATAATATGTGCCAATGGCGGCAGTTTGTATATCTTGTTAAAACTTCACCCAAAAGTGATATTTTAGTTCTTGTTACAACATTTTTACTTACAGTAATTTTTGACCTTGTTGTTGCCATTGAGGTAGGCATTTTACTTGCGTGCATATTGTTTATGAAGAGAATGAGTGATGAAGCAGCTGTTGTTGGCTGGAAGTATGTCAATGACGAATCAGACCCGGCTACCTTGGAACTTCGTCAGATTTCAAAGCACATCCGTGTATACGAAATTTGCGGACCGATGTTTTTTGCAGCGGTTGGTCAGCTTAATGAAATAGCACCTAAAGACTTTACAAAATGTATTATTTTCAGAATGCGTTCTGTTCCGTCAGTTGATACAGATGCATTAAAGGTTCTTAAGGAGTTGGTTAAGAAATTTAACGATATGGGTATAACTGTTATATTCTCTCATGTTAATTCACAGCCTATGCGTGCAATGAAAAAGTCCGGTCTTTTTGATATTGTAAAGCCTGAAAATTTCTGTGCAAATATTGATGAAGCGCTGAATCGTGCAGAAAAGCTTGGATAATACAATGAGTGAATTTGATGTATATATTACAGTTACCGGACTTAGTTTGTTCCCTAACTGCAGAAGATTGTTAGATGGCGAAACTGTAACTTTGATACGTGAACCAGAAAATGAGGCTGATGAATTTGCTGTTGCCGTTTATGGCAAAAATGGAAAAATCGGTTATGTTGCAAACAGTGAGAAAACAGTCAGGGAAGGGTCTTTCAGTGCTGCTAAGCTTTGTGAAATACTTGAAATTTCTGCAAAAGCAACAGTTGTCGAAGGAACATATTACGATGCATTATGTAAGGTTAATAATGTTTTTGACATAGATAAAATGATTTTAAAAGCATATGAATATTACAATTTCTGTGAGTACGAGCCGGCACTTTTGCTGTTTCTTGAACTTTGCAAAAAATACAGCTCTATTCTGCTTTTGCAAAAGACGGCAGATTGTCTGATAAAGCTCGAAAGATATTCAGAGGCACTACCTTATATTGAAAAGGTTTTGAAAGAAGAACCTGAAAATAAAACCAGTCTTATGATGTATGCTGTTTCTCTTGAAAACACAGGTCAAACTCAAAAAGCAATAGATGCGTATACAGAGCTTTTGAGACTTTCCGACAACGAACAGGTAAAGCTGGCACTTAAAAGGTGTAAGGAAAAGCTTTAACAAAAAAATGAACTGTAAGTAAAATTCTTACAGTTCATTTTTTATGGCTATTAACTAAATATTGCAAATATCCTTTACAACCTCTGATGCGATAATAAGTCCTGCAACAGAGGGGACAAAGGCGGTGCTACCCGGAATACGACCACCTGATTCGTAACCGATAGGTCGCACGGGTTCTTCTTTTGAATACACAACCTTAAGCTTTTTTATGCCTCGAAGCTTTAATTCCCGTCTCATAACTCTTGCCAGCGGACAAACCGAGGTTTTATATATGTCCTCAATTTCAAATCGGGTAGGGTCAAGCTTGTTGCCTGTTCCCATTGAACTTATAAGGGGAACATTAAATTTTTCAGCACTAACAGCAAGCTCAATTTTTGCGCTTACGGTATCTATTGCATCGATAATATAGTCATAATTCTCAAAGGAGAATTGGTCTGCATTTTCGGGCAGGTAGAACACATTATGAAGTGTAATTTCTGCCAATGGATTGATACTTAAAATGCGGTTTTTCATTGCTTCTGTTTTTTGCATACCGATGGTGTCACGGGTTGCAATAATTTGACGGTTAAGATTACTTTCTGCAATTGTGTCGTTGTCAAAAAGCGTAAATTTTTCAATCCCGCACCTTGCAAGGGCTTCAATTGTATGACCGCCTACACCGCCAAGACCAAACACTGCAATATGTGAATTTTTTAATTTGAGCATATTATCTGCTCCAAGGAGCATTTCTGTTCTTATAAATGTTTCTGACATAATATTATTCTCGTTTAAGTTATTTTTTTATGTTTATAAGTCTCATAACAACAGGGGTAAGAACAATGTTAAGTACCATTTCAATTACAAAATTAAAGCTAAAGATTGTAACAAGAAAGGCTGTAACGTTTCCGTACCATTCAATAAGTGTAGGGATAAATAATATCACACAACCAATCAAAAATACACCTGTATTTGCAATCGGACTTAAAATTGCCGAAAAAGCAGAGGCAAATGTTTTATTTTTGCTCTTAAAAAGCTTGTAAGCAAGTGCAGGGATCACGCCGGCTGCAATACCTTTTAAAATAACGGTAGTAAAAGTACCCCACATACTAACCACCCAAAAAGGTGCAGCATCGCCGGTAAGAAGAACTGTAATTCCAAATACAAGACCAAGCCATGCACCCATACCCACGCCACAGCTAACGGCGCCGATTACAATGGGTGTAAGTGAAAGTGTGATGGAAAAGGTGCCAAATCGTATTGCCATACTTATATACTGAAGAAGTATGACCAATGCGGTAAGTACTGCACCAAGCACCAAGGTTTCTGTTGACATTTTTTGTTTTGTTTTGTTCATAAAAATTTTCCTCCTTGCTGTCGTTCGCGCATGTGGCGATACAACGCATATTTTTTTATATATACCCCTTAAAGGGAAATATATCGGATTAGGATTTGTTTTTATCGTAAATGATTTTAAGACCGCTTAGAACAAGGTTTTCATCAATGGATATTTGATGTTTGCAATGGGGGATGATGGTAGAGGACAGACCCCCTGTTGCGTAGACCTTAAGTTCCTGACCCATTTCGTCATTAAATCTGTCAATCATTCCGTCAATCAGGCTGGCATTTCCGAAGACAACGCCTGATTTCATACAATCAACCGTGTTTTTACCTATTACTGATTTTGGTGCCTCAAGGCTTATTTGCGGAAGCTGTGCAGTATCGCTTGCAAGAGCTTTGAGTCCCATACCGACACCGGGAATAATCGAAACACCGATAAATGTACCGGATTTGTCCATAACCATAATTTTTGTTGCTGTACCCATATCAATTACAAGGGAGGGGCTTCCGTAAATATGATGTGCTGCAACGCAAGCACAAATAAGGTCAGCTCCAACGCTTGAGGGATTGTCGCAATGGATGTTTATTCCAGTTTTAATGCCGGGACCAACCAGAAGCGGGTCAACATTATATATAAGCCTTACAGCTTTTTTTACAATGGAATTAAGAGGCGGAACAACGGAAGAAATTATAGCACCGCTCACCTCGGATTTTTCAACATTATGAAGTGCAAGAATACTGCGAATTTTTGTCGCATATTCGTCCTCGGTTTTGTTTGGGTTTGTTGCAATGCGTGCAACAAAGCTAAGATTTTCGTTAACAAAACCGCCAATAACGATATTTGTATTTCCTATATCAATGGTAAGAAGCATACACCAATCAACTCCAAATTAAATTTTTCAACAAGATTATAGCATTATTTTAATTAAAAATCAATAATTTCATAAAAAAAAGTGATGGAGCAGGTCCACCACTTTAAAAACTATAAAATGCTGTGTAAAAATTGTTGAGCTCTTGCATCTTTAGGTGAAGTAAATATTTCATCAGGAGTACCTTCTTCAACAATCTTTCCGTCACACATAAAAATTACTCTGTCTGCAACTTCACGGGCAAAACCCATTTCGTGAGTAACAACAACCATGGTCATACCCATTTTTGCAAGTTCTTTCATAACATCAAGAACTTCACCAACCATTTCGGGGTCAAGGGCAGAGGTAGGCTCGTCGAAAAGCATAACGTCAGGATTCATCATTAGGGCACGAACAATCGCAACACGCTGCTTTTGACCGCCTGAAAGCTGTGCAGGGTATGCATCCTTACGGTCAGCAAGACCAACACGTGCAAGCAAAGTCAAGGCTTTTTCTTCTGCAGCAGCTTTACTCATTTTAAGAAGCTTCATAGGTGCAATTGTAAGATTTTTTAAAACAGTCATATGTGGAAAAAGATTAAACTGTTGAAAAACCATTCCCATTTTCTGTCTGTGCAGATTTATATTTGTTTTCGGGTCTGTTATGTCTGTTCCCTCAAAAACTATTGAACCCGAAGTAGGAACTTCGAGCAAATTAAGAGACCTCAGATATGTTGACTTTCCCGAGCCTGACGGACCGATAACAACAACTACTTCACCTTTTTTGATGCCGGAGGACACGCCATCAAGAGCTTTAATTGCATCTCCGTTGTAATACTTACAAAGGTTATTGGTTTCAATAAGATAATTAGCGTTCACTCTTGCGGAGCCTCCTTTCGAGAATACTTACAAGCTTGGTAAAGAACATTACCAAAACAAGATATATTATCGCAACAGCAATAAGCGGCATAAAGGGTGAATATGTAGCGGCACGTATGATGTTACCGCCCATTGTCAAATCACGGATGGTAACATAACCTGCAACAGATGTTTCCTTCAGAAGAACAATAAACTCATTGGCAAGTGCAGGAAGAATATTTTTGAATGCCTGAGGAAGGATGATATACCACATTGTGTTTTTGTAGTCAAAGCCAAGACTTCGTCCTGCTTCAAACTGTCCCTCATTGATTGACATAATGCCTGAACGTACAATTTCTGCAACATAGGCACCTGAATTGATACCAAAGGCAATTATGGCAACAAGAGTACTGTTTCTTGATGATGCAAATATGATATAATACATTATCATAAGCTGAACAACCACCGGTGTCCCGCGGATTACTGTAAGATAAATTTTACAGATGGCATTTAAAAATCCCATTATAAATTTTTTAAAGCCGTTTCGCATTTCGGCTTGTGTTTTATCATAGCTTGAACGGACAATGGCAACTACAACACCAAGGACAACACCAAGTATAAGAGAGAAGAAGGTTATCAAAAGTGTGTTTTTAAGACCGCTGGTTATAAACATCCATCTGTCTTTTTCAACAAAGTTGAGGATAAAGTCTGCCTTTAAATCGTTCCACCAAATTTGAAAGTCGTACATATTTTCACCTCGTTACTTTACATAAAAAGAGGGACAGAGAAACTCCGTCCCCCAATAAATTCAATATTAATTATTTGTTGTTTTCAGCAACATATGCCTTTGCGGGCTCGTTGTCAATAATTACACAGTCAACTTTGCCTGTAACAAGCGCCTGAACAGCTTCGTTACCTGATGCATATTTCATAACACGGTCTGCACCAAAGTCGCCTTCTGCGTAGATATCGCCTGTTGTACCCTTTTGAGTACCAACAAGATATGTTGCACCTTCTGCATAAAGGTCGTCAACAGATGTAATCTTGCTGCCCTCGGGAACGATTACAGACTGAATACCTGTTGCGTAGCTTTCTGAGAAGTTAATGTTTTTAAGTCTGTCTTCTGTAACTGTCATACCTGCCATACCAAAATCTGACTTACCTGTCTGAACAGCAGTGATAATTGTATCAAATTCCATATCGTCGATAACAAGCTTCATACCAAGCTTATCAGCAATTGCAGCAGCCATCTCAGCATCAATACCTACAATTTTGTCACCGTCATAATATTCATAGGGAGGGAACTGTGCATTTGTTGCCATATGGATTTCTTCCTTGCCATCAGCATCAGCCTGGAATGTAAGATTGTGGTTAACCCCTGATATGTATTTGTCAACAATAGCCTGAGCTGTTCCGTCTGCTTTGATTTCAGCAAGAGCAGCATTAACCTTTTCAAGAAGCTCGGTATCTTCTTTTGCGATACAAATTGCATAATCTTCAACAGCGTACTCGGTATCAAGAATAGAAAGAGTAACTTTCTTTCCACAGCCTGCAAAGCAGCATGTCATCATCATAACTGCAAGTACTAAAGCGATAATTTTTTTCATAGTCAAATCCTCCTAAAATTTACATAATATAAATTTATTTTAATCTAAATTAAAGAATTTGTCAAGGTTTATTTAAATCATAAGAATAATGAAGCATTTTATCCAAAAAAATTCTTTTTAATCGGTCTTTTTACACAATAAAATAAAAGAGTATAAAAAATATTTGACTAAACAATTTGATTATGTTAAACTAAATAATGTGTGTGATTTAATACAAGCATAGGCATACACATAATAAAGATTTTCACTAAGGAGGATGAAATAAGTGGGAAGATTACGCAACAGATACTTATTTCTTTCCGACATCATTTTGTGTTTTCTGGCATACTGTCTGGCGATTGTTGCTGTTTCGCCTGCATCTGAATTTACAAAGTTTATTACCGGTGGTGTAAGCATTATTTCAATTGCGACCGCAATGTATCTTTTATCTATGCATATTTGTAAACTATATAACATAGATTGGGTGTATGCCGGTGTCAGGGATTATGCATTACTGTTTTTTTCCTGCATCCTTGCTTTTTTTGCCAACTGTGTGATTGAGCTTTTTGTTGAAAATGAGTTTATTTTTCTCAAAAACAATCTAATTGGTAACTTTTTTGCAACGGTATTTATCTGTGGCTCGAGATTTTGTGTCAGAATAATATACGACCTTGTCTTTTTTTCTCAAAAAGAACGAAGCAAAAGAGTTTTGATTATCGGTGCAGGTTCACTTGGTATTTCGTTAATTCGTAATATCCACAACAGCTCAAAGCTTGACTATAACATTGTTGGTCTTATTGACGACGACAGAGAAAAACAGGGAATGAGAATTCACGGTGTTCACGTTATAGGCAGATGCAGGGATATCATTGGTATTTGTGAAAAAAGACATATTGATGAAATAATTTTTGCAATAAACTCTGTTGATTCCGCAAGACGTGCAGAGATATTGGATATTTGTGCCCGAACAGGAAAAAAAGTGAAAATACTTCCGGCAACAGAGGTTGTGCTTAATCACCCAAACAAGATAGACCGTATCAGGGAAGTAAATGTAGAGGATTTGCTTGAACGTGACCCGATAAGTCTTGATAATGAATTGATTAAAACGGAAATTTTAGGAAAGACTGTATTGGTTACAGGCGGAGGAGGGTCTATTGGTTCTGAACTTTGCCGACAAATTTTGAAGTTTAATCCAGACAGACTTGTTATTCTTGATATATATGAAAACACCACCTATGAGGTTCAGCACGAGCTTTACAGAATTTTCCCCGAACAACGTGTGGATGTGGTTATTGGTTCGGTTCGGGACAAAAACAGGCTTGAGGAAATTTTTGAAAAATACAGACCTGAGCTTATTTTCCACGCAGCGGCACATAAGCACGTTCCGCTTATGGAAAGTAGTCCTGCCGAGGCAATTAAAAATAATGTATTCGGTACATACAATACGGCTCTTTGTGCGCAGAAATACGGTGTAAAAAAATTTGTTATGATTTCAACCGACAAGGCGGTAAACCCGACAAATGTTATGGGAGCAACCAAACGTTTATGCGAGAGAATTGTTCAAACACTTCAAAAAACAGGCAATACCGAATTTGTTGCAGTACGTTTTGGCAATGTTCTTGGTTCGCACGGGTCGGTTATTCCATTATTTAAGAAGCAAATTGATGATGGCGGTCCGGTTACAGTTACACATCCTGATATTACAAGGTTCTTTATGACAATACCTGAGGCGGCACAGCTTGTTCTTCAGGCAGCTGCTTATGCTCATGGTGGTGAGATTTTTGTTCTTGATATGGGTAAACCGGTAAGAATTTATGATCTTGCATACAAAATGATAACTATATCAGGCTTTGTGCCCGAGAAAGATATTGAGATAAAGTTTACAGGACTCAGACCTGGTGAAAAGCTTTATGAGGAACTTTTGATGGATGAAGAGGGTCTTTGTAAAACCTCGCATAGTAAGATTTTTGTTGGCAAGCCGGGTGATATGACCATTGATGAGCTTGAGGCAAAGCTTGAAAAGCTTAGAGCTGTTATTGATGCTGATGCCGGAACAATCAAAAAGGTTCTTGCAGAGGTTGTGCCTACCTATAAACGCAGTGTATAACAATTTAATATTCTAATTCTTCGGGGCAGGGTGAAAATCCCGACCGGCGGTAAAGTCCGCGAGTTCTTAAATAAGGATTGATTTGGTGAAATTCCAAAACCGACAGTAAAGTCTGGATGTGAGAAGAAATTTATGTTTTTTGTCAATAAAACCCCGGAATTTTCCGGGGTTTTATATTATATTTGAAAGGAATGACATTTTATGAGAGACACAAAGGTGAATTGGATGGTTAAAGTTGCGATGCTTTCGGCAGTTTCTGTACTTCTTATGTTGCTTGAATTTCCAATTCCGTTTATAGCACCGCCATTTTATGAGTTTGATTTCAGTGAAGTACCGGTTTTGATAGGTGCGTTTGCACTTGGACCAATGGCTGGTGTTGTTATTGAGCTTCTCAAAGTTCTTCTTAACTTGCTGATAAACGGAACAATCACAGGCGGAGTAGGAGAATTTGCGAACTTTATTGTCGGTATTTCGTTTGTATTGCCTGTGGAATTTGTCTATATGCGGAAAAAGACAAAGAAAAACGCAATAATCGGTATGGTTTTAGGCGGAATAATTATGATTGCAATATCATGTGTAATAAATGCTTTTGTTCTAATACCTGCTTATGGAAAGGCTCTCGGCTTACCGATTGAAGCTTTTGTTGGTATGGGAGCAAAGATTTATCCTGTAATTGACAGTTTGTGGAAGCTTGTGCTGTTTTGCACCTTGCCGTTTAATCTTTTGAAAGTAATTATTGTATCTGTGATTACCACGCTTACATATAAGCATATTAAATCTATTTTCAGAATTTAGACTTTAATACTGTTTAGGGTTGATTTTTGGACTTAATTGTGATATTATGTCTTTATATAATTTTATATTTTACATATGGAGGAAGATTATGGAAAAAAAAAGAAGTAACTTTACCGGAAAGCTTGGTTTTGTTCTTGCGGCTGCAGGCTCTGCGGTAGGTTTGGGCAACATATGGAGATTTCCCTATTTGGCTGCAAAATACGGTGGTGGAATTTTTTTGCTTGTATATCTTGTTTTGGCAGTAACCTTTGGTTTTACATTACTTACCGCTGAGATTTCTCTTGGAAGAAAAACCGGCTTGAGTGCAATCGGTGCATTTAAGAAGCTTTCATCAAAGTATGCGTTTGTTGGATATCTTGCATCAATTGTTCCTATCATTATTTTGCCTTATTACTGCGTTATAGGCGGTTGGGTTGTTAAGTATTTTACATCATTTATTTTGGGACAGTCGGCATTAACGGCAGATAGCTCATTTTTTGGAAATTTCATTGGAAACCCTGTTGAACCGGTTCTCTGGTTTTTGCTGTTTCTTGGCATAACTGCTGTTGTTGTGCTTTGTGGCGTTGAAAAAGGTGTTGAAAAGGTAAGCAAAATAATGATGCCTGTTCTTATTGTTTTATCAATTTTTATTGCGGGGTATACTCTATTTATGCCAGGTGCAATAGAAGGAGTTAAGTATTATTTGCTTCCTGATTTCAGTAAGTTTTCAGTAAATACCGTGCTTGGGGCTATGGGACAGTTGTTTTACTCCATGTCACTTGCAATGGGCATTATGATAACATATGGCTCATATATGAAAAAAGATGTTAACGTTGAGTCTTCTGTTCGTCAAATTGAGATTTTTGACACAGGGATTGCATTCCTTGCAGGTCTTATGATTATTCCTGCTGTATTTGTATTTTCAGGTGGAGACGAAAGTGCTCTCGGTCAGGGTCCCGGACTTATGTTTGTTACCCTGCCTAAGGTTTTTGAAAGTATGACAGGCGGCACAATAATAGGCGTACTTTTCTTCTTGCTTGTTTTGTTTGCGGCACTTACATCTTCAATTTCGCTTATGGAAACAATCGTTTCTATCTTTAGTGATAAGTTTAAGATGACAAGAACTATTGCATGTGTTTCTGTTTTTGTTCTTTCGCTTCTACTTGGTATTCCATCATCACTTGGTAATGGTATTTGGGCAGATATAAAGATTATCGGTATGGATTTTCTTACCTTCTTTGATTTTATAAGTAACAGTGTAATTATGCCGATTGTTGCACTTCTTACATGTATTTTTGTTGGATATGTTATTAAGCCATCTGCGGTAAGTGATGAGGTTGAACTTTCAGGCAAATTCAAATCAAAGGCATTGTTTAATGCAGTTATTAAATATTTTGCACCGATTTGCATTGTTCTTATTCTTATTTCATCTGTACTCAGTGCAATGGGCATAATAAGTATATAAAAAAGAGGTGTTTTAACGTGAAAATCACGTTAAGCCTCCGGCGGAATTTATTGCACCGCCGAGTTTTCGTGCATTTTATGCACGAAACGGCGATGTGCATAATTTCCATTATACGTCTTATCTGCCCACGATAAGAAGCGTATGTATTTTTAATCACAATTTGTGGGCAGAAAGGCTATGGAAATTAATATGCAGGAAAGAGAAAAATTTTCATCAAGACTTGGATTTATCCTTATATCTGCAGGATGTGCAATCGGTCTTGGTAACGTGTGGAGATTTCCTTATATAACAGGTCTTTACGGCGGTGCGGCGTTCGTTTTGGTATATCTGTTGTTTTTGGTAATATTTGGACTTCCTATTATGGCAATGGAGTTTTCGGTTGGTCGTGCAAGCCGTAAAAGCGCTGCGCTCTCATTCAATGAGCTTGAACCCAAGGGCACAAAATGGCATATATTCAGTTATTTTGCCATTGCAGGCAACTATCTGCTTATGATGTTCTATACAACAATCTGCGGGTGGATGATTGCGTACTTCTTCAAAATGGCAAAGGGAGACTTTGTAGGTGCAACACCTGAAGCCGTTGGCGAAATATTTGGAAGCTTTACATCACAACCGTGGTCGATGATTTTATGGATGTTTGTGGCAGTAGTAATTGGTTTCGGAATATGTTCACTTGGACTTCAAAAGGGCGTTGAAAAGATTACCAAGGTAATGATGTCAAGTCTTTTCGTTATAATGTTTATTCTTGTAATTCGTGCTGTTACCTTGCCCGGCGCAGGTGAAGGTCTAAGTTTTTACTTAAAACCTGATTTTGGTAAAATGATGGAGCATGGTTTTTTTGAGGTTGTATCTGCAGCAATGGGTCAGGCGTTCTTTACTCTAAGTATTGGCATTGGCTCAATGGCTATATTCGGTAGTTACATTTCCAAGGACCGTTCGCTTATGGGTGAGTCATTGAGCATACTTACACTTGATACATCGGTTGCAATTCTTTCGGGACTAATTATATTCCCTGCTTGTTTCTCCTTTGGTGTAAATCCTGAAAGTGGACCAAACCTTGTTTTTATTACACTTCCTAACATATTTAACAGTATGGCAGGCGGAAGAATATGGGGATCTCTCTTCTTTATATTTATGTCATTTGCGGCACTTTCTACAGTAATTGCTGTGTTTGAGAATATTCTCTCATTCGCTATGGATTTATTTGGATGGTCACGAAAAAAGGCAGTTTTAATAAATTCTGTTTTACTTACAGTTTTATCAATTCCATGTGCACTTGGTTTCAATGTATTAAGCGGTATTAATTGGCTTGGAATGAACATTATGGATATTGAGGACTTTATCGTAAGCAACAATCTGTTGCCTCTTGGTTCTTTGGTATATCTGTTCTTCTGTACAACAAGATACGGTTGGGGTTGGAATAATTTTATGACTGAGGTTAACACCGGTAAGGGAGTTAAATTCCCCAAATGGGCAAGAATTTATGTAACCTATATTCTACCTCTGATAGTTTTGTTTGTATTTGCACAAGGCTATATAAGCAAATTCTTTTAAATAAAATTTTTGACGAAAAGCATTGTCGAATTTTTCGGCAATGCTTTCTTTTTAAACACAACATAATGTATATTGCTTATGCAAAATATACAAACAATAGTGTGTTTCAATGACAATTGTCACAAAATATGGAAATTTATGTTTTTTGCTTGAAAAATAGGAGAAATTATATTAAAATTAAGGAGTAAAAAAATTTTTAAATGAGGAGTGAATCTCATGGACAAGCTTTTTAAGCTAAAAGAAAACGGTACAAGTGTCAGAACCGAGATTCTGGCAGGTATCACAACCTTCCTTGCAATGGCATACATACTTGCTGTTAACCCGATGTATCTTGGCAACATTCCAGGCGCATCATCTGCAGCTATCTTTATGGCAACTGCAATTTCGGCAGCTATTGCAACAATCTGCATGGCATTTTTTGCAAACTATCCTGTTGCTCTTGCATCAGGTATGGGGCTTAATGCATTCTTTGCATATACCGTTTGCGGTGCTATGGGTTGTTCTTACGAAGTTGCACTTACTGCTGTTTTTGTTGAAGGTATTATATTTATGATTCTTTCTGTTTTCAAATTCAGAGAAGCTCTCGTAAATAAAATCCCCAACAACTTAAAACTTGGTATCACAGCAGGTATCGGACTCTTTATTACAATCATTGCGCTACTTAACTCACAGGTTATCGTTGCAAGTCCTGCAACAACAGTTGCCCTTGGTGACCTTGGTGCAGCTCCTGTAATTCTTTCAATTGTTGGTCTTTTACTTATCGGCATTCTCGAATACAAAAAGGTTCCCGGTGGTATTCTTATAGGCATTCTTGGTACTTGGGCAATTGGCATAATTGTTCAACTTATTGGTTGGGCTTTTGATAAGAACATTTTTGCAACAGTTCTTTACCCCACACTTTCTTGGGATGCAATCAAGGCAAACTTTGCAGCACCTGCACTCTTCAAGTTTGATTTTGGCTTTGTTGTAAACAACCTTGCAGCATTTGCAATTATTACATTTACATTCCTTTACACTGATATTTTTGATACAGTTGGTACACTTATCGGTGTTGCTCAGAAGGGTAACCTTCTTGACGAAAAAGGTCAGCTTCCCAAAGCAGGCGGTGCTTTAATGGCTGATGCTGTTGGTACTGTTGTTGGTGCTTGTCTTGGTACATCAACTGTTACAAGCTATGTTGAATCAAGTGCCGGTGTTGCAGCAGGCGGTAAAACAGGTCTCACAGCTTTGACAACAGGTATTATGTTTATAATTGCAATTATATTTGCTCCTGTTTTCCTTGCTATACCTTCATTCGCTACAACTCCTGCAATGCTTTATGTTGGTCTTTTGATGCTTAGTGCAATCAAGAAGATGGATTTTGAAGGTGATATAGCTGACGTAATTGGTGGCTTCCTTGCAGTTATTATGATGCCTTTCGCATACTCAATTGCAACAGGTATTATGTTTGGTGTTATTTCCTGGGTTATCCTCAAGGTTTGCATCGGCAAGATAAAGGATGTAAGTGCAATTATGTGGATTTCTTTTGCATTATTTGCAATTTACATTGCTACACTTGTTATGTAATTAAATGAAACATATGTAAATATAAATAGATTAGTCCTGAAGCCTTGTTCTTTGGGACTAATCGGTTTTATATTTAAAAATACATCTTTGAAAGGACGGTTAAAATTATGGAAAAAAGCTATACTATTGATATTGCAGGTCTTAAGCGTGATTTGCCGCTTTGCAAGGTTGCCGATGACTTTTATATCGGTGCTTTTATTATGTTTGGTGATGTTGAAATTACTGTTAAAGCTGCAGAGGAGCTTCTTAAAAAAGCACCCGAATTTGATGTGCTGATTACAGCAGAATCAAAAGGCATACCGCTTCTTTATGAAATGGCAAGACAGTCGGGCAATAACTATTATATTGTTGCACGAAAAGGTCCAAAGCTTTATATGAAGGATGTTGTTACAACAAAGGTTGATTCAATCACAACAGCACACACACAGACCCTTTGTATCGGCAAAGCTGAAGCTGATGCTATGCGTGGAAAAAGAATTCTTATTGTGGATGATGTTATCAGCACAGGGGAGTCCCTTGCTGCACTTGAAACACTGATAAACCAGGTTGATGGTAATATTGTGGGAAGAATGGCAGTTCTGGCAGAGGGAGATGCCATCAGTCGCAAAGATATAACATATCTTGCACCGCTTCCGGTTTTTCATGCTGATGGCAGTATTATTGAGTCTTAAAAAGAATGTTACAAAAAATGTAAAATTGTTGTTGACATAATAATAACTTTGTGCTATAATATGCAAGGTTATGAACCTATTGCTTAGTTTGAGGGCTGAAGATTCACCGCCTCATACCAAGCTTTATGGGGTTTAAAAAATTTTTTGGAGGTGAAACCAAATGTTAAAGGAAAGAAAAGAAGAAATCATCAAGACATATGCTGTTCACGAAGGAGATACAGGTTCTCCTGAGGTTCAGATTGCTCTCCTTACCGAGAGAATCAACCATCTTAATGATCATCTTAAAACACATAAGAAGGACCACCACTCAAGACGCGGTCTTCTTAAGATGGTTGGTGTGAGAAGAAGCTTCCTTAACTACCTTATGAAGAACGATATCGAAAGATACCGTGCTATCGTTGAAAAGCTTGGTCTCAGACACTAAAAACGAAGATTTAAGTCTTTGTCCGTATTTCGGGCAAAGACTTAATTTCGTATTTTGGGTAATAATTTAGACAGACTAATACTGTCAGATTTTAAATAAAAAACAAAAGAGTGTTTGCTAATTTAGCAGTTAGAAACATCCTTTTTAATATTGCGAAAGACTGTTTCTAAGTGCTAAAAATGCAGACCTCTTGAAAACTCAAAGGAGGAAAATGATTATGAGTAGAATTTTTGAAACAGAAGTTGCCGGAAGAAAGCTTAGCCTTGAATTCGGTAAAGTAGCCGAGCTTGCAAACGGCTCAGTTATCGTAAGATATGGTGATACGGTTGTTGTTACTGCAGCAACTGCATCAGCAAAACCCAGAGACGGTATCGACTTTTTCCCGCTTAGCATCGACTATGAGGAAAGAATGTACGCAGTTGGTAAAATACCCGGCAGCTTTTTAAAGCATGAGGGCAGACCTTCTGAAAATGCAATCCTTACTGCACGAGTTATTGACAGACCTATGCGTCCCCTTTTCCCGAAGGACCTCAGAAATGATGTTTCAATTGTTTCAACAATTATGTCGGTTGAACAGGATAATGCTCCTGAATTCTGTGCTATGATTGGTTCATCAGCTGCGGTTTCAGTTTCTGATATTCCTTTCAACGGACCTATTGCTGCTGTTTATGTAGGCCTTGTTGATGGTGAATTTGTTATCAACCCCACAGTTGAGCAGAGAGAAAAGAGTGACCTTAATCTTACCGTTGCAGGTAGCCTTGCAAAGGTTGTAATGATTGAAGCCGGTGCAAACGAAGTTCCTGAAGATGTAATGTATGATGCAATTATGTTTGCTCACGAAGAAATCAAAAAGATTTGTGAGTTTATTAAAGGTATTCAAGATGAAATCGGCAAGCCTAAATTTGAATATGAGCATATTGTTGTAAACGAAGAGATATTTGATGATATAGCTGCATTTGCAACAGACCTTGTAAAAGAAGCTCTTGACACAGATGACAAGTCTATAAGAGATGACAGACTTAAGGTTGTATACGAGAAAGTATATGAGAACTTTGAAGAAAAATATCCTGCAGAAGAATATGCACAGGATATCGAAGATGCTCTTTACAAGCTTCAGAAGACAATTGTAAGACGTTGGCTCCTTGATGAGGGCAAACGTGTTGATGGTCGTGCTATTCAGCAGCTCAGGCCCCTTGCATCTGAAGTAGGACTTCTTCCCAGAGCACACGGTAGCGGCCTTTTCAAGAGAGGTCAGACACAGGTAATGACAGTTGCAACTCTTGGTGCACTTGGTGATTCCCAGATTATTGACGGTCTTGATAACGAAGAATACAGAAGATATATCCATCATTACAACTTCCCGTCATACAGTGTTGGTGAGACAAAGCCCTCACGTGGTCCCGGCAGACGTGAAATCGGTCACGGTGCCTTGGCTGAACGTGCTCTTGTTCCCGTTATCCCCAGTGAAGAAGAATTCCCCTATGCAATCCGTCTTGTTTCTGAAGTTCTTAGTTCAAACGGTTCAACTTCACAGGGAAGTATCTGCGGCAGTACACTTGCACTTATGGATGCAGGTGTTCCCATTAAAGCTCCTGTTGCAGGTATCTCGGTTGGTCTTGTAACCGAAGGTGAAAGATTTATTACAGTTCTTGATATTCAGGGTCTTGAAGACTTCTTTGGCGATATGGACTTTAAGGTTGCAGGTACAAAGAAGGGTATTACAGCAATTCAGATGGATCTCAAGATTGACGGCCTTACACCTGAAATTATTAAGAATGCACTTACCGAAACAAGAGATGCAAGATACTATATCCTTGACGAAGTAATGCTTAAGGCTATTGCTGAGCCCCGTGCTGAGGTTTCACAGTATGCACCTAAGGTTATTCATATAGAAATACCCGTTGACAAAATCCGTGACGTAATCGGCTCAGGCGGTAAGGTCATTCAGAAGATTGTTGCTGATACCGGAGCGAAAATTGATATCGAAGAAGATGGTCGTGTATTTATTTCAGCACCAAATGCTGAAATGGGCGAAGCAGCAAGAAAGATTATTGAAGGCATTGTAAAAGAACCCGAAATCGGCGAGGTTTACGACGGCAAGGGCGTAAGAATTATGGACTTTGGTGGATTCGTTGAATTTCTTCCCGGAAAAGATGGTCTTGTACACATTTCAAAGCTTGACAAAGCAAGAGTTGAAAAGGTGGAGGATGTTGTTAAAATCGGTGATGATATCAAGGTTCAGGTTATCGAAATCGATAAGATGGGCAGAATTAATCTTAAGAGAATTGTTACTGAATAATCAATGACTTAAATATCCGCAAAATATAGTATTTTGCGGATATTTTTTTATTAAAGTATTGACTTTATTAATTTAGTATGCTAAACTATTAAAGCTAAAATAATTTATTTTAAGGAGCGTATAAAAATGAAAAATTTAACAAAACTTATGGCAATTTTAACAATTGTATGTGTTGTATTTTCGCTTGCAGCATGCGGTGAGAAAAGGAACGCAGTTGATTACAGCTCTTCAGTTGATAGTGCATTGGTTGTTGCAGAAGCAGGTTCAGCGGGCGAAGAACTTGCAACAGGTGATGAATTCTTTGCAAATGCAAAATTTACAGCTGTAGATTCAATGGCAACAGCACTTCTTGATGTTAAATCAGGTACTTCTGATATAGCTATTGTTGACTATGTTACATCAATCGGCTCGATTGGTGAAGGTACAGATTATACAGACCTTGCAGTTGTTAAAGGTAAGGATTTTAATCCCGAAGAATACGGTATCGCATTCAGAAAAGGCAGTGACATCACTCCTGCAGTAAATGCCGCAATTGCTGAGCTTGCAGCTGAGGGTAAAATGGACGAAATCGGTAAAGCATATAAGCTTGATGAACTTATTATCAAGGACGGCAAAGCTTTTGATGATGCTGTAACAGAGGGCGACCTTGCTTATGTAAAAGAAAAAGGCGAGCTTATTATTGGTATCACACTTTTTGCTCCTATGAATTACTATGAAGGTGAAGAACTCATCGGATTTGAAACAGAATTTGCAAAGGCTGTTTGCGAAAAGCTTGGTGTAAAGGCAAAGTTTGTTGAAATCAACTGGAACTCAAAGGAAATCGAGCTTAATGCTAAAAACATTGACTGTATCTGGAACGGTATGACCATTACAGACGAACGTCTTGCTAATATGAGCATTTCAGTTCCTTATATGCAGAACAAGCAGGTTATGGTTTCAAAAGTAAAATAGTTTTAATTATTTAGAGAGTATGGTTTAAAATATGGACAGATTTCAAGAAATAGTCGCAGCGTTATTTGAAGGCTTTGGGGTAAACCTTCTGCTGTTTGTGGTAACGCTTATTGTGGCAATCCCGCTTGGACTTATTATCGCTTTATGCACAATGTCAAGCTTCAAGCCGTTAAAATACATAATGAAGACATTTGTATGGATAATAAGAGGAACCCCGCTGATGCTTCAGCTTTTTGTAGTGTTTTATGCACCGGGACTTTTATGGGGTATGCCTATGCGTGACCGGTTGATGGCAGCATTTATTGCATTTTCAATCAACTATGCGGCATATTTCTCGGAGATATACCGTGGCGGAATAGAGAGTATTCCCAAAGGTCAATATGAAGCAGGACAGGTTCTTGCAATGTCAAAGGCTCAGGTATTTTTCAAGGTAGTATTGTTTCAGGTTGTTAAGCGGATAGTTCCGCCTATGGGCAACGAAATAATTACTCTTGTTAAAGATACAGCTCTGGCACGTGTTATTGGAGTTGTTGAAATTTTGATGTTTGCTGAACGTTTTTCAAAACAGGGACTTATCTGGCCTTTGTTTTCGACAGCATTATATTTCCTTGTTTTCAACGGGGTTTTGACGTTGCTTCTTGGCTATATTGAAAAGAAGCTGGATTATTACAAGGGTTAAGGGGGTGCCGTATGACTGTTATATCTGCAAAAAATATTGTAAAAAGCTTTGGTAAGCTTGAAGTATTAAAGGATGTAAGCCTAGAAATTAATGAAGGCGAAGTTGTAGCACTTATTGGCCCCTCCGGTTCGGGAAAAAGTACGCTTTTACGTTCTCTTATTCATCTTGAAACTGTGGACGACGGAACAATTGCAATTGAGGGCGAAAAGGTTGTTGAAAACGGTGTTTACAGCAAAAACAATGCCTTTCAAAAACTTGGTATGGTTTTTCAGAACTTTAATCTTTTTCCACATAAATCCGTGCTTGAAAATATAATTCTTGCACCAATGCTTGTAAATGGCGAAACGCGAGAAGATGCGGTGGCATATGCACATCAACTTCTTGATTCAGTAGGCCTTTCGGATAAGCTTAATGCATATCCATATCAGCTTTCCGGTGGACAACAGCAGCGTGTTGCAATTGCCCGCGCACTTGCAATGAAGCCAAAAGCTATGCTTTTTGACGAGCCAACCTCTGCACTTGATCCTGAACTTACAGGTGAAATTTTAAAAGTAATCCGTGACCTTGCAGCAAAGGATATGACAATGGTGATTGTTACTCACGAAATTGAATTTGCGAAAAATGTTGCAGACAGAATAATATTTATGGCTGACGGTTATATTGTTGAAGAAGGTCCGGCGGCAGAGGTTATAGACAATCCTCAAAACGAGCGTACACAAAGCTTTTTAAGGGGATTCAAAAGATAATAGAATTAATCAGGCAGACACTGTTTTGGTGTCTGCCAAAATTCGTAAAAGGAGATTTAAAAAATGGCTGTTACGATAAAGAATGTAATTTCCGGCTCAATTGCTGAAAAATTTAAGCTTAAATCCGGAGATATAATTAATAAAATAAACGGCGTTTCAGTAAATGATTACCTTGACTATATGTATTTGTCTGCAAATGAAGTCCTTGATATTGAACTTTCGGACAGACATATTCAGGTTAAAAATCCCGATTACGAACCACTCGGTGCAGAATTTGATACCTTGCTTATTGACGAACCAAGAAGCTGCAGAAATAAGTGTATTTTTTGCTTTATTGACCAGTTACCTCCCAATATGCGTGAAAGCTGCTATTTTAAAGATGATGACTACAGACTTTCGTTTCTTCAGGGTAATTATGTTACCCTTACAAATATGACAGATAAGGATATAGACCGTATAATTGAGTATAATATACCCCGTATAAATGTTTCAGTGCATACAACCAATCCCGAGTTAAGGTGTAAAATGCTTAATAATCGTTTTGCGGGCAGAATAATGGAACAAATGAAACGTTTTTCGGGTAGTGGTATGATGATAAATTGCCAGATTGTACTTTGTCCCGGTTACAATGACAAAAAGGAATTAGACCGTACAATTGGTGATATACTCAGCTTTGGTGATGCGGTGGAAAGCCTTTCGGTTGTTCCTGTGGGGATTTCTGCATATCGTGATGGATTAACAAAGCTCGAAACCTTTGATAAAACCGGTGCAAAAGAGGTTATAAAGCAGGTTTCAGCTTGGCAAAAAAAGATAAAAGCAGAACGTGATATAAACTTTGTATATCTTGCAGATGAGTTTTATCTTACAGCAGAAGAGCCTGTTCCTGAATGGTATGAATATGATGGCTTTCCCCAGATTGAAAACGGGGTTGGTCTTTGTGCGTCATTGGCAAGTGAATTTAATGATACAATTGATGAATGTAAAAATAAGACTGTAAAAACTGAAAAAACGGTTGTTACAGGCATTTTGGCATATGATTTTATAAAAGGACTTGTTTCCAAACTTAATACGGACAAAATAAACATATATGCAATTAAAAATAATTTTTTTGGAGAGAAAATTACCGTTTGCGGGCTTGTTACTGCAACGGATATTATAGAACAATTAAAGGATAAGCCGCTTGGTGAAGTGTTGCTTATTCCTAAATCAATGCTCAGGCACGATGAAGATGTGTTTCTTGACAATCTGACGGTGTCTGATGTTGAAAAGGCATTAAATGTCAAAGTAGAAGCGGTTGAAAATGACGGATATGAACTGCTTGATAAATTACTAAAGTAGAAGGAGTGTTTAAAATGACAAAAATTGATATATTTTCAGGATTTTTGGGGGCAGGAAAAACAACTCTTATAAAAAAGCTGTTAAACGAAGCCTACAAGAATGAAAAGGTTGTTCTTATCGAAAATGAATTTGGTGAAATAGGTATTGACGGCGGATTTTTAAAGGATGCCGGAATTGAAATAACCGAAATGAACTCCGGTTGTATTTGCTGCAGCCTTGTTGGTGACTTTGCTGAGGCACTAAAAAAGGTTCTTGCACAGTTTAGCCCCGATCGTATATTAATTGAGCCATCAGGGGTTGGCAAGCTGAGCGATGTAATTAAAGCGGTTAAGGATATAAATGATAAAAATATCAAATTAAGCAGCTTTACAGCGGTTGTTGATGCAAAAAAATGCAAAATGTATATGAAAAACTTTGGTGAGTTTTATAACGACCAGATTGAAAACGCAAGCTGCATAGTGCTTAGTCATACCGCTGGTATGGCTAATGAAAAAATAAATAACTGTATAGAGCTTGTTCGCGAAAAAAATCAAGCAGCTGCAATTATCTCTACAGATTGGGACGAGCTTTGCGGAAGTAAAATTCTTGAAGCGATGGAAGGATCTCGCACACTAACTGCAGATATTAAAAAGCTTAAAAATGAAGCTTGCCCCAAGTGCGGACATCATCACCATGACCACGGCGAGCATTGTGATTGCGGACACGAACATCATCACCACAACCACGATGAGCATTGTGATTGCGGACATGAACATAATCACCACAACCACGATGAGCATTGCGGTTGTGGTCATGAGCATGGTCATGGACATCATCACGCAGATGAAGTGTTTACAAGCTGGGGCAAAGATACAGCACTGGAATATACTGAAGAGCAAATAAAAAACATTCTTTCAAGATTTGATGACTCTGAAGAATATGGTATTGTTCTCAGAGCAAAAGGTATTGTACGTAGCTATGATGGAAAATGGTTGCATTTTGATTATATTCCCGGTGAAGCAGATGTAAGATTTGGTGTTGCTGATATCACAGGCAGACTTTGTGTTATAGGGTCAAAGCTTGACTGCGACAAAATAGAAAAGCTGTTTGATTAAAACGAAAGGGGAAAGAACCCATATGGATATACCGGTTTATTTATTTACAGGCTTTCTTGAAAGCGGAAAAACTTCATTTGTAAACGAAACAATGAATGATAAACGTTTTGCACGGGGCGAAAAGACTTTGATTATACTTTGTGAAGAAGGCGAAGTTGAAGTTGATACAGCAGAACTTGAAAAAAAGAATATTTTTGTTGAGATTATCGAAAGTAAAGAAGAAGTGAATGAAGAGAACTTTAAAAATCTTCAGAAAAAGTACAAGCCAAAGCAAATTCTTATTGAATACAATGGTATGTGGCAATTGCCTGATTTGTACGGAAGTATGCCATATGACTGGATTTTGTATCAGGAAATAACATTTTCGGATGCACGAAGCTTTTTGACATACAATACCAATATGAGAAGTCTTGTGGTTGATAAACTGCAAAATTGCGAGCTTGCTGTTTTTAACCGTTGCAGCGGTGCTACCGATAAGGAAATGATACACAAAATAGTTCGCGGATTAAACCGCAGATGTGATATTATTTATGAAAACGAAGTAGGTGAGGTTGAATTTGATAATATCGAAGACCCCTTGCCTTTTGATATTGATGCAGATATTATAAATATTGACTTAAAGGATTATGCAATATGGTATCGTGATTTGCTTGAGGATATGGATAAATATCACAATAAAACCGTAAAATTTACGGGGGTAATCGCAATTGACAAGCGTATGCCGGATAATTGTTTTATTATAGGCAGACCTGTAATGACATGCTGCGAGGATGACATTGCATTTAAGGGGATTTTATGTGTAAACCGTACACCAATGATGCAAAATGGTGACTGGCTTTCACTTACAGCAAAATTAAGCATTGAAAAACACAAGCTTTATAAAGGCAAGGGGCCTGTTCTTTATATGAAAGACTATGCAGTTACCTCTGAACCTGAAGATACGGTTGCAACATTTTATTAATACCTTGCACGTTTTTTCATCTTCTACATAATATATTTTCAGAGTTATTATGAGGAGATGAAGCTAATGGCAGGCATTGCAGGAATAGTTAATACGTGCAAAAAAATTGACCGTGAATGCGAAAATGTTCAAAAAATGATAAATTCTATTTCGCACAGAGGTCAAGGCTCGCAAAAGGTAAAAAACGGCGGTTATGCAGTTTTGGGTGCTGCGGCTAAAGCGACTGAAAACCGTGAAAAGCAAAATCCGGTATCTTTTAATTGCGACGGAAACGAAATTACCATTTGTTTTGATGGTATAATATACAACAGCGACGAAGTTGCATCAAAGCTGAAACTAAATTTATTGAAATACGAAACTATAAACGATGACGAGCTTGTTCTTCTGGCGTATTTAAAGTGGGGAGCAGGTTGCGTTCATTACTTAAACGGTATTTTTGCCTTTGCTGTATGGAACAGCAATGATTGTGAGCTGTTTATTGCAAGAGACAGATTTGGTATAAAGCCGCTTTATTATACAATTTGCAGTGATTATTTGATTTTTGCATCTGAGATAAAAGGAATACTTTCTCATCCTTTTGTTAAGCCTGTTCTTGATAAAAAAGGCATTTGTGAGGTTATGGGACTTGGTCCGGCTCAAACTCAAGGAGTCGGTGTGTTTCAAAACGTATGCGAGATTCCACCGGCTTTTTGTGCCACATATAATAGAAATGGTTTTTGTATGAACCGATACTGGAATCTTGTTTCCGCTCCTTACAAAGGCAGCTTTGAGGATTGCAGAAGTGATGTGAAAAAGCTAACAGAAAATGCTATAAACAGACAATTGTGTGAAAAGGACCGCAATCTTTGCTTCTTTTTATCGGGGGGACTTGATTCGAGTATTATTACCGCACTTGCAGCAAAGAAGATGGGGTATGGCATAAATACATTTTCGTTAAGATATAAAGGAAATGATGATTTTTTTGAGCCAAATGAATACCAGCCGGCATCGGATGATTATTTTATAAACCTTATGTCCGAGACGTTTTCTACCAATCACCATATTGTGACAGTTGATAATGATGCTTTGATTGAACATCTTTTTGATGCAATGAAAGCTCGTGACCTGCCTGGAATGGCTGATGTAGATTCTTCGCTTTACTTTTTGTGCAAAGAAATGGGCAATGAATTTAGCGGAGCTGTATCGGGCGAGTGTGCTGATGAGGTTTTTGGGGGATATCCGTGGTTTCACCGAAAAGAAGACTTTGATGCCAGTATTTTTCCCTGGGCAAAAAATATAGAGCTTAGACGCAATTTAATTAACCCAGAGTGTTTAAGTCCGGATGAAATTTCAGAGTACATTCATACTAGGTACAATGAAAGCATAGCAAAGTGTCCCGTATTAAGGAGCGATAATTCTGAAGAAAAACGAAGACGTGAAATATCGTATCTTAATCTTAACTGGTTTATGTATACACTTGGGGCAAGAAGTGAGCGTATAGGTATGAACTGCGGACTTGAAATAAGAATGCCGTTTTGCGACTATAAGCTTGTTGAATACCTGTGGAATGTTCCATGGGAATATAAGGCATATCATGATCGTGAAAAAGGTCTTTTGAGAATGTGTTTTGAAGATACCTTGCCGGATGAGATATTGTGGCGTAAAAAAAGTCCGTTTCCAAAGACACATAATCCCGAGTACGAAGCTATGGTTAAGGAAATTGCAAAATCAATTATTAACGACAAAAATTCACCGGTATCAACACTTGTCAATGCAGATTATATAAGAACACTTATTGAAAGTCCGTCAGATTACGGAAAACCCTGGTTTGGACAGTTGATGGCACTACCTCAGCTTTATGCATATATAATTCAGCTTGATATGTGGCTTAAGGAATACAAAATTGAAATAAAGATTTAAGGATGGAGTACAAATGATTAAAGCGGTTTTGTTTGATTTTGACGGAACTTTAATAAACACAAATGATTTGATTTTTAAATCATATGAGGTTGCATTTCAAGAAGTTTTGGGCAGAAGGATTGAAATGAATGAAATTCTGACCCTTTACGGAAAGCCGCTTTACTCCTCATTGATGCAATACGGAAATGAGGACGGTGAGCGGCTTTACCGTATTTACCGTGAATATAACGAGACAAATCACGATTTACTTGCAAAACCCTTTGACGGTGTTTTTGAGGGTGTAAACAAGCTGTTAGAAAATGGATACAAGCTTGGAATAGTTACTTCAAAACGCAGCAGGCTGGTTTTAAGAGGAATTGATATTTTAAAGCTTACCGGTGTATTTGATGTTATAATTACCCCTGATGACACCAAAGAAACAAAGCCCCACCCCGAGCCGGTGCTTTGCGGATGTGAAAGACTGGGTGTTCTTCCAGAAGAAGCAATTTACGTTGGTGACAGTGTTTTTGACCTTGCTGCAGGACAAGCTGCAAACACAAAGCTTTGTGCTGTAAGTTATTCGGTTACACCAAAGGAGGAGCTTATGGAATACAATCCTGACTATTTTGTTGATTCCATTGCTGAACTTGCGGATATTTTAGGAGAATGTATATGCCGCTGATGCTTGAACATTTTGTTCTGCCGGAGGAAAACGGGGCAACGGTTGAACATTTACTAAAAAAGCATTTTGATATATCCTCGGGACTAATGTGTTTTCTTAAATATAACGACAGACTTTTTTTAAATGACAAGGTTTGCAGAACTGTTGATGTTGTATCCATTGGTGACAAAATAGCTGCGGATATAATGGAAAACAATGAAGATAATAATCAAATTTCAGATTATAAATACAATCTTGATATCATATTTGAAGACGACTATATTCTTGTGGTAAATAAACCCGGAAATATGGAGAGTCATCCTTGCCGTTCAAACTATGAAACAACTCTTGCCAATGCTGTTATGTATTATTGGCATCAAAAAAAAGAGTATCATAATTATCATATTGTGAATCGATTGGATAAGGATACCTCAGGGGTTTGTGTGATTGCAAAAAACCGCTATGCACACGGAATTTTGTCCAAGCAAATGATGAAAAATGAATTAAAAAAACAATATTTTGCGGTAGTTCATGGGTGTATTCAGCCTGAGAACGGAAGAATCTGTTTGCCCATACAAAGACAAGATGAAAGTATTATTAAAAGAGAGGTAAACGAAAGCGGACAATATGCTGAAACGCTGTATAAAACAGTTACAAAATGTTTAAAATATTCAGGAATAGAAATAGAACTTAAAACAGGCAGAACACATCAGATAAGAGTTCATTTTTCACACTTGGGTCATCCACTGGTAGGTGACTGGCTTTATGGAAATGGGGATAATGAACGCGAATTGATTTCTAGACAAGCATTACATTCAAAGCGAATTGAACTGTTTCATCCCAAAACAAAAGAAAAGATGGTTTTTACGGCTGAAATCCCCGAAGAAATAAAAAATATTCTTGATTAAAATCTTAACAAATTAACACGAAACATGAGGATTACACTTCATTTTATCTGAAATTGTTTTTATTAAAACAAAAAAAATCTCTAAATCTTAGCTGAAAAACTTTTATTTTTGTTGCAAGTTTACGAAAATATAAAATTTATTTAAAATATGCGAAAAAAAGTGTTGACTTATAAGAAAATTTTTAGTATTCTTATATTGTATGGAATATACTGATAAAGTATTTTTTAGCAGTTCTAGATATCCGTGCGGATACTTTACTAAAGGAGAGTAATTTATGTTTGTAAAGGAAGTAGTTGTACAGAATCAGGTGGGACTTCATGCAAGACCGGCTACCTTTTTTATTCAAAAAGCAAATGAGTATAAGTCAAGCATTTGGGTTGAAAAGGATGACCGTAAGGTAAACGCAAAAAGTTTGCTTGGTGTTTTATCTTTGGGAATAACTAAAGGCACAACAATCAATATTATAGCAGACGGTGCTGATGAAGAGGAAGCTGCTGTGACATTGGTTAATTTGATTGCTTCTAATTTTACTGAATGATATAACTTAAAAATCTGTTAAATAACTCTGCTGTTTTCATAGTGGAGTTATTTTCAATTTAAGAGGAATAGTCTATGTTTAATCTTGAAGAAGAACTGAAGAACCTGCCCGAGAATCCCGGCGTGTATATAATGCACGACAAGGATGAAAAGATAATTTATGTGGGCAAGGCAAAAATATTAAAGAACAGAGTGCGCCAATACTTCGGCAGCAATAAAAACCATAGTCCAAAGGTTGTGGCTATGGTTTCAAATATTGCGTATTTTGAGTACATCGTTACCGATTCTGAAGTAGAGGCGCTTGTTTTAGAGTGCAAC
>JAZRJL010000049.1:0-5672 GCA_045645805.1 Clostridia bacterium
AAGCTTCATAAGCTTTTTATAACGTATCTTTTCAGGAAGAAACCTTTGTGCCATAACTGATTTTCCGTCTTCGGAAAGCTCCTTTACTGTTTGGCTCACTTTTGAAAGCTCCTCTTCGCTGTCATAAAGCAAAACAATATCTGTATCATATTGAGAAGCGGTATTTTCAAGCCATTGAAGCATATCAAGATAAACGGCAAAGCCTATCGCACCCGATTTTCTGCCAAGCTTTGACATAAGCCTGTCATACTGACCTCCCGAAAGCACGCCTGCAGAAATGCCGTTTATAAAACCTTTAAACGCAACACCGCTGTAATACTTCATATTATTGGCAACCGAAAAATCAATCCGTGCTTTATCTGCACAGCCACCTTCGGTCAGTGCCTCAGAAATTTCTTCAAGCTGACTTACCGCTTTCGCGAATTCGTCGCTTATAGAAAGTTCTTTAAGTCTGGGTAAAATCTCACACGGTACACCATAAAGGCTTACAAGATTTTTAAGAAGCATTGCCTTTTCATCGTCAAGTTCTTCGGCTTCGCATAAATTCTGCACCGCCTGAACATTCTTTTCACCCAAGGCACAAAGGAATGCCTTTTTGCCGCTGTCTGAAAGTCCGGCAAAGTCCATAGCCTCAGCAATTATGCCCATATGCGAAATATCAAGAACATAATCATCAACAATACATTCAAGACTTTTTGCAGCAAGCAAAACCGTCTCGGAAATGCAATAATCATCAATATCACCTATACATTCAAGACCAACCTGCATAATTTCCTTAAATTCCTTGGTTGTTCCTGCTGCACGATATACGTTTTCGTTGTAATAAACCTTGTTTACAACCCCCGGCTGGTCCTTTGTATTTTTGATTATGGATAAAGTAACGTCAGGCTTAAGTGCCATCAGCTTGCCATCAGAATCGGTAAATGTAATAATGTTGTCCGATACAAGAAAATCCTTATTTCTTACATAAAAATCGTATTCCTCAAACTTACTCATTTTATATTTTGAGTATCCGTATTTTTTATAAAGACTCCTCAAACTGAAAATGGCTTTTTCGTCATTTTCAAGCACAGCTTCCCATTTTGTCATATTTCTTCCTCTCCCATCTTCTCAAGAGCACATTTATAGCCGTTGCTGCCGTAAATAAGACACTTGTTAACACGGCTTATTGTTGCCGTGCTTGCCCCTGTCTCTTTGGATATTTCAGCATAGCTTTTGTTTTTGTTAAGCATTCTTGCAACCTCAAGCCGCTGTGACATATCCTGAATTTCTTTAATGGTACAAATATCCTCAAAGAAGTTGCTGCACTCCTCAAAGGTTTCAAACTTAAGAATTGTTTTAAGCAATCTGTCAATCTCGGGTTTTTGAATTTTTTCCATTTTTTCACTCCCTTTTAAAATCACTTTAACAGTTTACCACATTAAAGCGTTAAAGTCAATAGCTTTATTCCAAAAAATTTATATTATATTTAAAATGCAGAGGCTGCAAACACAGTCTCTGCAAAAATTTATACTAAAACTGCCTCTTTTTCTTCATCCGCTTCTTTTTCAAGTTCACGATATGACACCTTGCCCACCATGGTTTTGGGAAATTCGTCACGGAATTCAAGTTCCTTTGGCATTGCGTATCTTGCAATTTGCTTTGAGCAGTATGCCATAATTTCGGCTTTGGTTTCTTCGGTTTTAGGGACACCCTCCTTCAGCATTACAAAAGCTTTGACCCTTTGCATACGGTAATCGTCCCTTACCCCCACAACGCAGCTCATCTGAACAAGCTCGCAGGAATCAAGTACATTTTCAACCTGATTTGGATAAACATTATATCCCGAAGTAACAATCATTCTTTTTGCTCTGCCTTTGAAGTATACAAAGCCTTCGGAATCCATAACGCCTAAATCGCCTGTATATACCCACTTTAGTCCATCGCTGTGCTGACGCAAAACCTTTGCGGTTTCCTCCGGATGATTCAGATACCCAAGCATTGCAGAGGGACCGGCAAGCAAAATCTCTCCAATTTCACCGTAAGGAAGCTCCTCCTCAGTGCCCGGCTTTACTATTTTTATATATGTATCGGGGAAGGGAAGCCCTATACTGCCTTCCTTTGCCATATGCGGTGGTGTAAGACAGCAGGCACAAACCGTTTCGGTTGTACCATAGCCTTCACGCACCTGAACAACCGCCTTGTGGTCATAAAGGAATTTGTCAAGCTTTTTCTTAAGCTCTACCGAAAGTGAATCGCCCCCCGAAAAAATCCCTTTCAAATATGAAAGGTCTGCCTTTTCAAACGCAGGTACTCGTAAAAGAGCTTCATAAAGAGTAGGTACCCCTGCCATAAAATTGCATTTATACTTAACAACAAGCCTTGCATAGCTTGCAGCGGTAAATCTCGGTACAAGAATTGCTCTGCCGCCACTGATAAGCATTGCATGGATACATACACCCAGACCAAAACCGTGAAAAATCGGCATTGCTGCAAGCATTTTGTCCCCGGGTCTAAACATAGGGTTTACAGCAATGGTCTGTCTGCCCATAGCATTAAAGTTGCCATTGGTCAAAACAACACCCTTTGGACTTCCGGTTGTTCCACCGGAATAAAGAATAACAGCCGGGTCATTTGCCCGTCTTTCAACTTCATAATTCCAAAAACACGCCTTGCCAAGTCGCATAAACTCGTTCCAGCGAATAACAGGTGCATCATCGGGTATTTTTTTTATCTTATAACTTTCGGTAAGCATATATCCCGCTCTGACACGTTTTGAAAGCTCGTCCTTGATTGACGCAATAATCACATTTACAAGCTTTGTATTTTGTCTTATTGCCTCAATCTTATGATAAAACTGGTCAAGAGTGATTACGGTAACACTCTCGGATTCATTGATATAAAACTCAATTTCCTTTTCAGCCGACAACGGATGCACCATATTGCATACGCCGCCAACAAGATTGACCGCATAAAAAAGACATACCGACTGAGGACAGTTTGGCATTGCGATAGTCACTCTGTCCCCTTCACGCACACCAATTGTTTTAAGGCTTTTTGCACACTTTTGTATCTTTTCAAGAAAAGCCTTGTAGGTAGTTGATTTGCCCATAAAATCAAAGGCTATGTAATCAGGAAACCGCTCTGCCGCTTCTTTAATTGCATCATACATTGACCCCGCGGGATATTCCAGCGTTTTGGGAAGTGTACCGCTGTGCTTAATCCACGGTGCTTTTGCTGTAATACTCATTGGATGTCCTCCTTAGTATTCAACGGGAGTTATGGCAGGCTGTTCAAGCAGTTCGGGGTTTTCAAGCAGCTTTTTCAAAAGCTTTATTGTTTTTGAAAAATAATAACCGTCTGCTATTCGCTCGTCAACAGTAAGTCCAAGGTCAACGGTATCCTTCATTTCAAAGGTTCCGTCTTCTTTAAAAACAGGTCGCATTTTCTTTTCGCCCACAATAACGAAAACCGAATTTGTACCCCAGTTTGTAAGGTGATGATATCCGCTTTTCAGCTTTATTGAACCAAGATTTGAAAGAACCACCGATGAATGATACGGGTCGGTTGCAATAATCGACGACGGCAGTTTGCCGTGACGGTCAAGATATCTTGCGATGCTTCCTATCATTCTGGTAATGGGTCTTGGGAATTTTGTAAGTATATCCATAACATTTGACGATGCATCAACCTTGCCCTTTCTGCAGTCCATAACCTGATGACGGATGGATTCGTGAACACTTTCAAGATTGGTATTTTCATCTGCACGGACAATGGCAAGTCCCTCACGTGCCTCGTCTGCAAACTGTTTTTTGATTACAAATGCAGCTGAGATTTCATTTTTCTCATACAGACTGTTGTTTGCAATAAATCTGTTCATCTGAGGTCTTAAGGTAAAGCAACGCAAAATTGCCGCAACAAAAATATGAAAAAGTGTGTACTTAAATTCAGGATTATCAGCATTAAGCTTTTCAAGATATTTATTTATTGCATCAAGCTCAATGCGTTCTGAAACAAAAGCCTCGTTATCGCATCTGTTTGGATGAATAAGCGGAACAATAAGGTGCATTCCGTCAATTTTTCTTATCAATTTTGCATCTTTTCTATCACCCTTACGGCGACGTTCTTTCTGGCTCATAATGTATCCTCCAAAAGTTTTCAATATTATGTATATTTTATTATATTACCTATAAAAAGTCAAGGAGCTTTAAAAAGTCAGTTGACTTTTTAAACAGCCTTGTTTTTATCAGTACAAAACTATTCGCAATCCCCGTCGCAACTTTCACAATCGCAGTCACATTCAAAATCAAACTCGATTGTTTCGCCGCAGTTGGGACAAAGAATTTCACCGTCCATCAAATCCTCGGTTGTTACAATAATGTCTTCACCACAGGCTTCGCAGCAAATCTGAAATTCATCGTCTTCGTCATAGTCCTCATCGTCGTAATCACCGAAAACCTCGTCGCCTATGATTTCAAGCTCTTCGTCAAGCTCGTCAAGCTGGTCTGCAATAAAGCCCTGTTCGTCATCAATAGCTTCAACTTCTGCCGCAAGGTCGCAAAGGAAATCAATAATTTCGCTAAGCAGCTTGCCCTCATTCTTTTCGGTATCAAGTTTCATTCCGTCAGCAAGACCCTTAAGGTATGATGCACGGTTTGTCATTTCTGCCATGGGTACAGTCCTCCGTTAAAATTAATTAAACTCTTGAAAGGTATTCAGAAGTTCTGGTGTCAATCTTAATCTTGTCACCCTCGTTGATGAACATAGGAACAGTAACAACTGCACCTGTTTCAACAGTTGCGGGCTTTGTAACGTTTGTTGCTGTGTTGCCCTTAACACCGGGTTCTGTTGCGATAACCTCAAGCTCTACAAATGTAGGGGGTTCAACTGCAAATACATTACCCTTGTATGAAAGAATGGTAACAGTCATATTTTCCTTAACGAATTTAAGAGCATCGCCAAGCTGGTCAGCACTTAATGGAATCTGTTCATAATCCTGGTCCATAAAGTAGTAAAGACCGCCATCTTCGTAGATATATTCCATATCCTTTCTTTCAATATGTGCTTTTTCAACCTTTTCAGTAGGATTAAAGCTTCTTTCAACAACGCCGCCTGTAACAACATTCTTCATCTTTGTTCTTACGAAAGCTGCACCCTTACCGGGCTTAACGTGCTGAAATTCTACAACCTGATAAACGTTACCTTCAAACTCGAAAGTAATGCCATTTCTGAATTCACCTGCAGATATCATTGGTATTCCCTCCATAATTTATATTTATACATATATTGTATACTACTATTGTAAAAAAATCAAGGAAAATTTTTTCTTTCCTTTAATTTTAAGCGGCTTAAATCTCAATAAGTTCCTTGGTGGCATTGGTAAGGTTCAAATTCCCGTCATTTTTGACACAAAGCATATCTTCAATCCTGACACCGCCAAAGCCAGGAATGTAAATTCCCGGTTCGCAGGTCACAATCATATTTTCTTCTAAGATAATTTCGGATTTGGGCGAAAGGTTGGGGAGTTCGTGGATAAGAAGTCCCACTCCATGACCAAGAGAATGTCTGAAATACTGACCGTAGCCTGCCTCTTCAATAACCATCCTTGCCACATTATCAGCGTCCTTGCCCAAAACGCCTGCACGGATAAAATCAAGACCCATCTGCTGTGCTTTCTTTACTGTATAATAGAT
>JAZRJL010000050.1:0-3771 GCA_045645805.1 Clostridia bacterium
CAGCAAAGTGAAAACTATATAACCTATACACCAAACAGCACGGTTATACCAACCATTACAAACGGTGAAGCACTTTTTGGAACAAAAGGTATTTCAAATGAGGTTAACCGTCTTGACGGTATAGGCGTAAATGTTATCGGCGGCAGCAATGCGGATTATTTTTCACTGCAGACAGGTGTGCCTATGAGCAATGCAATAGTAGATGGGAAAATTCTTACAAAGGATGCATCCGGACAGGATGCAATAGGAATTTTACCAGATGGTACTGCGTTTATATCATACTTTTCACTTAACTCGGTTTTAATAAAGGAGGACGGTAGTGAAGCAAATATTTACAACATAAATAAATATCGTCAGCCTTATGCAATTTATATGATGACGAGTGATTTTTCAACTGAAACCCGAAATACAACAAAGGGTATTGATGTTATACTAGGTGAAATTGAGGGTGAAATGAAAATTGGTACAAAGATGACCGCTGTGGTAGAAGAAATCAGAGAGCAGACAGGGTCTTTGCCAATACCAAAGGGCAAGATTGTTATTACCATTGACGAAAATGCCCCCAAGGAATTTTATTACCCCATTGCAAGTCTTCAGCAGGGTGAAAAGGTGACCCTTTCATTCAGCGCCAATGGTGATAAAAGATGGTCCGAGGTTGCTGTGGGAATGGGCAGTGTTGGCGGAAGGCTTTTGATTGACGGCGAGGTTAACCCTGAGCTTGAAAAAGGTGCAGCACCAAGAACAGCAATTGGCGTAAAGAAAGATGGTTCAATTGTACTTTATACTATTGACGGAAGACAATCAGGACACAGTTACGGTGTTCAGCTTAAGACCCTTGCAAAACGTATGCAGGAGCTTGGCTGTGTTGACGCTATCAACCTTGACGGCGGCGGTTCAACCGAGATGGTGGTACAGCTCCCCGGAAATGATAAGAACGAGCTTGTAAACAAACCATCTGACGGAAAAGAAAGAAAGGTTTCAACGTTCTTCTTTTTCACCAACACAGCAAAGAAAACAGGCAAGGCAGAGCGTTTGCATATATATCCAAAAATGAATTTTATACTTACCGGAGCATCGGCAAGCTTAGATGTCAAAGCTACGGACAAAGGATTTAATGCGGCAAAGGTTCCGGCTGATGTTAAATTCTATGTTGAAGACGGAAAAGACAGCACAGTTACTCAAAGCGGCAAGTTTACAGCAAAGGATAATGGTGTGGTAAGGGTTTATGCCAAGGCAGAGGATATGGAGGCCTTTTTGGATATAACCTGCCTTGAGACACCTACTGAAATTATAGTAAAAAATAAAGCAGACAACAAGGAAATTAAAAGTATTGCATTTGAGTCGGGAAGTGAAATGAATCTTGTTGCCGAAGCCTATGGCGGTTACAACAAGCTGGTGGCTGAAAACAAAAATTTTGTTTGGCAGGCAGATGAGGAAATTGGCATAATTTCCGAAGATGGATATTTCAAAGCATCTGACAAGTATGGTGCAACTGGTGATATAACGGTATCCGCCGGAGAAAAAACGGTTAAAATACCTGTAACCCTTGCAAAGCCCGATGAAAAGGATAAAAATGCATATCCTATGATAGATATTACAACAGAAAACGGAGAATTTAAAATAGAAATTTCTTCTGTATACAATATACCTGTTGAAAAAGATAAAATTTCAATTAAAATTGATGGCAGGAATGCAGAATTTGAATATGATAATAAAAAACAAATTGCAACAGGTGTGCTTCCGGAGGAGTGCGGAAAGATAACCGTTACAGCAACCAATATATTTGGATATACATCGTTTAAAACTGTTTCATCAGAGAAGGCGTTGATTGAAGCGCCGTTTGGTGATACTTCGGGACATTGGGCGGAAGAAATTCTTGGATATATGTATAAAAATGGTATAATAAGCGGTGATTCTACCGAGGGTAGCTTAAAATTCAATCCGCAAAAGCCTATGACACGCTCTGAATTTGCGGTTATGATAACAAATTATCTGGGGCTTGACCGTGAAGAATATAAGGATGTCGAACTTCCGTACAGTGATGTTGAAACGATTCCATTTTGGGCGGTTGACAGCTTTAAGGTTCTTTACAAAGAGGGGATTGTAAAAGGTCGGTATGTTTCCGATACTGAAAGCTGTGCCGACCCGATTTCGACAATCAGTCGTGCTGAGGCGGCAACAATAGTTGCAAGGATTATGCCGAAGGGAATTTTCAAGGAGACCTTAGATGCACCCGATATTGACGATGTGCCAACATGGGCAAAGGAAGGGATAGATACACTTATCTCTCTTGGTGCAATGAAGGGATATGAGGATAAAAGCCTTAAGCCGCTTAATACTTTGACAAAGGCAGAGGCAGCAAAAATACTGTATTCAGTAATGTAAAAAAGAAAAAATATTTTAAGATTGGGGGATTCGCAAATGAAAGATGAAATTTTGACATTAATAGAAAACAAGGAATTTGTCAAGCTGCGAAGTACCCTGTCTGATATGATTGCACCGGATATTGCACTTATACTTGAAGAAGTTCCGGAAGAATATATTTTGAGATTGTTCAGGTTTCTCCCAAAAGAGCTTGCAGCAGATACCTTTGTGGAGATGGAAGCTGAAATGCAGGAGCATCTTTTGGGTGCATTCAGTGATGTGGAGCTTCGTGCCGTGCTTGACGAGATTTATCTTGATGATACGGTTGACATTATTGAGGAAATGCCTGCCAATGTAGTTAAGCGAATTTTAAGGCAATCTGATCCTGAAATCCGTACCGAGATAAATAAAATACTCAATTATCCAAAGGATAGTGCAGGAAGCATTATGACAATTGAGTATGTGGACCTTAAAGCCAATATGACAGTAAGCCAGGCATTTGACCGAATTCGTGCAACAGGTGTTGATAAGGAAACAATCTATACCTGTTATGTGACAGACGGAAACAGACGTCTAATAGGTATTACAACCGTAAAAGAGCTGCTGCTCAGCAATCCTGAAACAAAAATCGGCGATATGATGGAGACCAATGTTATATACGTTGATACCGCCGAGGACAAAGAAAACGTTGCAAATATGTTTGACAAGTATGACTTTCTTGCAATGCCTGTTGTTGACAAGGAAACCCGCCTTGTGGGAATTATTACCTTTGACGACGTAATTGATGTCATTCAGGAAGAAAATACCGAGGATATTGAAAAAATGGCGGCTATGCTGCCCTCTGAAAAACCGTATCTCAAAACTTCGGCATGGGAAATTTTTAAAAATCGTATACCATGGCTTATGCTGCTTATGCTGTCGTCAACATTTACAACAAAGATTATAAGCACGTTTGAGGAAACCCTTTCGGTTTGTGTTGCACTTACTGCTTTTATCCCAATGCTGATGGGTACAGGCGGAAATTCGGGCGGTCAGGCATCTGTTACCATTATCCGTGGTCTTTCACTGAATGAAATTGAACTTAAGGACACGCTTAAAATTTTGAAGAAAGAATTGTTTGTGGCATTTCTTTGCGGAGCGGCCCTTGCGATAGGTAATTTTATAAAGATGTTGCTGGTTGACCAGGGTACAATAATTGCTTCTGGACAGAATCCAATGCTTATTTCTGTGGTTGTATCAATTACCTTGCTTGCAACAGTTATTTGTGCAAAACTGGTTGGCGGAACATTGCCGATTCTTGTTAAACGACTTGGTTTTGACCCGGCAGTTATGGCAAGTCCTTTTGTAACAACAATTATTGATGCGATTTCCCTGATGATTTATTTTGAGATCGCGATGAATATTTTA
>JAZRJL010000051.1:0-4198 GCA_045645805.1 Clostridia bacterium
ATAATTTCAACAGTATTTGCGGTTATTGTTGCAGGTGGATGTTACTTCCTTGGTGGCTTTGGCAGACTTTTTACCGACAAGCTGACATTCCTTGCTGATGGCTCAATCGAGGGCGGCTTTGATGCGATTGTTCCAACAATGCTTTCGGGGCTTCCTGATTTACTTATTGCAATCGTGATTATTCTTGTGCTTTCTGCATCAATGTCCACACTTTCGTCGCTTGTTCTTGCATCAAGCTCAACTCTTACACTTGATTTAATTAAGGGTCATGTGGTAAAGGAGATGAGTGACAAGAAACAGGTTCTTATTATGAGAATACTGATTGTGGTATTTATTGCAATTTCAGCATACATAGCAATAAATAAAGACAAGCTTAGTGCAATTGCTGATATGATGGGAATTTCATGGGGAGCTTTGGCGGGTGCGTTTCTTGCTCCGTTTATGTATGGACTTTACTGGAAAAAGACAACCAAGACATCGGTTTGGGCAAGCTTTATATTTGGTGCAGGACTTATGATATTGAATATGCTTTTCAGAGGCTCATTCCCCGAGATAATGCAATCTCCAATTAACAGCGGTGTTATTGCTATGCTTGGCGGACTTGTGATTGTTCCTATTGTAAGCTGGATTACACCAAAGCCTGATAAAGCAAAGGTTGAGGAAATGTTTGAATGTTATAACCGTGAGGTGGTTGTTCCTGCGAAGGAATCACTTGGTAAATAAAAGAATATTTTGCGAATAATCTGCCCCTTTTTTGGGAGGGGCAGATTTTCGGGCGTTTTAAGATAAGGAGAAAATTTATGCCGATTACAGAAATTCTACAAAAAAATGCAGATTTTTACCCCACGGATGTAAGTCTTGTGGAGATTAATCCGCAGCTTGAAAATCAATCGCGTATGACATGGAGAGAGTATTCTCTTATTGAATCCAATCCTAATGAAGCATACAGAAAGGAAATTACCTGGAGCGAGTTCAATAAGCGTGCCAATCGTTTTGCAAACTTCTTGCTTACCCGTGGTATCAAAAAGGGTGACAAGGTTGCAATTCTTTTGATGAATTGTATCGAATGGCTTCCTGTATATTTTGGTATTCTTAAAATGGGTGCTATGGCGGTGCCGCTTAATTACCGCTATTCAGCAGATGAAATAAAATACTGTCTTGAGCTTGCAGATGCTGATGTTATTATATTTGGTCCTGAATTTACAGGCCGAGTTGAGCAGATTTGCCACAGAGTAAAACGTATAAAAATGTGGCTTTATCACGGCGAGGATTGCCCAACTTTTGCTGAAAGCTATGACAGTCTGGTTTCATACTGTTCAAGCAAAGCTCCGCAAATCAAGCTGACTGATGACGATGATGCGGCAATTTATTTTTCATCGGGTACAACGGGATTTCCTAAAGCGATTATACATAAACACAGAAGCCTTATGCATGCTGCAATGACCGAGCAAAGTCATCATTTCCAGACCAAGGAGGATGTATTTCTTTGTATTCCGCCCCTTTATCACACCGGCGCAAAAATGCACTGGTTTGGCAGCTTTCTGGTTGGCGGAAAGGCAGTTATTCTTAAAGGAATTAAGCCTGAATGGATAATGAAAGCAGTATCCGAGGAAAATTGCTCGATTGTGTGGTTGCTTGTTCCGTGGGCACAGGACATCCTTGATGCAATAGACCGTGGTGATATTAAGCTTGAGGATTATCAGCTTTCGCAATGGCGTCTTATGCACATTGGTGCACAGCCCGTACCGCCCAGCCTTATCAAACGTTGGAAGCAGGTATTTCCCAATCACGCATATGACACAAACTACGGACTTTCCGAATCAATCGGTCCTGGCTGTGTTCATCTTGGTATTGAAAATGAGCATAAGGTTGGTGCAATAGGCAAGGCAGGCTTTGGCTGGCAGACACGTATCGTTGACGAAACCGGCAATGATGTTGCGCGCGGCGAGGTGGGTGAGCTTGCAGTTAAGGGCCCCGGTGTAATGACAGCATATTACAAGGACGAAGCGGCAACCAATGCTGTTTTAAAAGACGGCTGGCTGTTTACCGGTGATATGGCACAGGAGGATGAGGACGGATTTATATTCCTTGTTGACCGCAAGAAGGATGTTATTATTTCCGGTGGTGAAAACCTTTACCCCGTTCAAATTGAAGATTATCTGAGAAAGAACGACAAAATCAGTGATGTTGCGGTTATCGGTCTTCCTGACAGCAGACTTGGTGAGATTGCGGCAGCGGTTATTCAGATAAAGGAAGGAATGGCGGCAACCGAGGAGGAAATCAACGATTTCTGTCTTGATTTGCCGAGATATAAAAGACCCAGAAAAATTATTTTTGCTGATGTTCCCCGCAACCCAACCGGCAAGATTGAAAAGCCGAAACTCAGAGAAATTTACTGCGGAGACAGCGTTGTTGCACAGCAGAATGAAATAAAGTAAAATATTCTATTTTTATGAATCAGACAGTCAAAGAAAGGAATATCATTATGAAAAAATTATTACTCGGTAATGCTGCGGTTGCCCGTGGTGCGTATGAAGCAGGCGTAAATGTAGTTGCTTCGTACCCCGGTACACCCAGCACAGAAATAACCGAAGAAGTTGTTAAATTTGAAGAAATTTATGCAGAATGGTCACCTAACGAAAAGGTGGCGGCAGAAGTAGCAATCGGTGCATCAATTGCGGGTAGCAGAGCAATGAGCTGTATGAAGCACGTTGGGCTTAATGTTATGGCAGACCCTGTATTTACTGTAAGCTACACAGGTGTAAATGGTGGCCTTGTATTCTGCGTTGCAGATGATCCGGGTATGCATTCGTCGCAGAACGAGCAGGATTCAAGACATTATGCAAAGGCATCAAAGATTATGATGCTTGAGCCTGCAGATTCGGCTGAATGTAAGGATTTCACAAAGCTTGCATTTGAGCTTTCCGAAAAGTTTGACACACCTGCATTTATCCGTCTTTCAACAAGAGTTTCACATTCGCAAAGCCTTGTTGAGCTTGAGGAAAGAAGTGAAGTAGGTGTAAAGGATTACGAAAAGAATATCGGCAAGTACGTAATGATGCCTGCTAATGCAATTAAGCGTCATGTTGTAGTTGAAGACAGAATAAATGCCCTTAAGGAGTATGCTGAAACTGCAGAAATTAATGCTGTTGAAGAAAACGACTCAAAAATCGGTGTTATTTCTGCAGGTATTGCATATCTTTATGCAAAGGAAGCACTTGGCGACAAGGTTGACTATCTCAAGCTTGGCATGGTTTATCCTTTGCCCACCAAAAAGCTTGTGGATTTTGCAAAGAAGTACGACAAGGTTTACGTTGTTGAAGAGCTTGACCCTGTAATCGAAGATGAGTGCCGTGCCCTTGGAATTGAGGTTATCGGAAAAGAAGTATTTACTCTCCTTGGGGAATATACACCTTCAATGATTAAAGCGGCTGTTTTTGGGGAAGCTGCACCTGAAGTTGCTTGTGCAAACGAGAACATCCCCGTTCGACCTCCTGTTATGTGCGCAGGTTGTCCTCACAGAGGTACATTCTATGTCCTTAAAAAGCTTGGTCTTGTTGTTTCGGGTGATATTGGTTGCTATACACTTGGTGCAACACTTCCGCTGCAGTCGGTTGACACAACCATATGTATGGGAGCGTCTGTCAGTGCGGCCCATGGTATGGCAAAGGCACAGGGAGCAGAATTTAACAAAAAATTGGTTTCTGTTATTGGTGATTCAACATTTATGCATTCGGGTATTACGGGGCTTATTGATATTGTTTACAACAAGGGCAACAATACCGTTATTATTCTTGATAACTCAATCACGGGTATGACAGGTCATCAGGAAAATCCCACAACCGGCTATACAATCCGTGGTGAGGAAACCAAGCAGGTAAATCTGATTGCTCTTTGCAAGGCTTGCGGAATTGACAATGTTGTGGTTTGCGATCCCTTTGATGTAAAGGAATTTGAAAAGGTTGTAAAGACCGAGGTTGAAAGAGAAGAGCCATCGGTTATTATTGCACAAAGACCTTGTGCACTTTTGAAAACGGTTAAGTACACAGGCAGATGTAAAATCGGTGACAACTGCAAAAACTGCAAAATGTGTATGAAGCTTGGATGCCCTGCAATCACTCTTAAAAATGACAGGGTTGTAATTGACAAAACACAGTGTAACGGCTGCGGACTTTGTATAAATGTGTGTCCGTTCAAT
>JAZRJL010000052.1:0-11651 GCA_045645805.1 Clostridia bacterium
CACATTAGTTGTATGGACAATGATGATGCCGTCGCAAATCAGAATGGTACCAAACTACATATCATATCTTCATTTCCCGTTTGCGGCAGATAACGGCTTAGGAGTAAGTCTTCTTGATACATACTGGCCAATGTGGCTTGGAGCAGGTGCAGATACCTTTGCAGTTCTTCTTTTTAAGAACTCATTTGATGCCCTTTCGAATTCATATGTTGAAGCGGCGAAGATAGACGGTTGCAGTAACTATGGGGTATTTTTCAGAATAATGCTGCCCCTTGCAATGCCGGTAATTATCTATGAGTCAATCAACGTGCTTTCTGCTGCCTGGTCAGACTTCTTCACACCACTTCTTGTCCTTGACAAGAATGCTGTTGTGCCGCTGAAAGTATACAGACTTCAGACCGACACAAGCATACAGATGAACACCTACTTTATGGCACTTGTGTTTGCTTCAATTCCGCCATTTATAATCTTCGCATTCTTCCAGAAGAGAATCCTTGGCGGTATAAATGTCGGAGGCGTAAAGGGATAATTTGCAAAACTCCCAAATTTCACTTATATATTATATATGTGATATGCCATGGGCATATTCCGTAAGGCTACGGTTCATAGATAAAAGGGGTGAAAAAGGGAGGATGAAATTTAAAAACAAGCACTACATTTCAAAAGGAGTGGATTCAAAAGTGAATCCGCTCCTTCAACTTTTTATGTGGCAGTGTATAGACAATATGCCGCCACCGAAGGATTATTTGCAGGTGTTTAAATGTAGTGCATACGACGGAAAACAAAAAATAACACATATTCAGGAAGAACCTGAATACCAGAGGGAGTATCTGATTATTTCGAATACTCATTTTTTCGTGGGCAAAATCTTTGTGATTGATGATGAAACTCATTCAACAATGATTTTGGCAGAAGAATACTAAGGAGGAAAAACAAATGAAAGAAGTAAAATGTAAATACTGCGGAAAAGTATTAAAAGAAGATGAACAGTACGAACACGACGGAAAAGTAATGTGTGAAGCTTGTCTTAATTCAATGACATCAGTGTGTGCACATTGCGGTGAAAGAATATGGAACGAGGAAAATGATGGCTCAGATAGCTTTGTGTTATGTCAAAGATGTTATGATAACCATTATACCACTTGTGAAAGATGTAATGCCATTATCCACTATGATGCCGCAAGGTATTTCTATGACAGCGATGAACCATATTGTGATAACTGCTTTGATATTTTGTCAAAGAATGAAATTATTCACGACTATGGATATAAACCTGAACCAATATTCTATGGCGATGATGATATGTATATGGGAGTAGAGCTTGAAGTGGATTTCGGCGGTGAAAGCAGCAGTAATGCAGAGGACTTACTTTGTATTGCAAACTTCCCAAGTACTCATATGTATATAAAGCACGATGGCAGTATTGAAGATGGCTTTGAGATGGTAACCCATCCTATGAGCCTTGATTACCATAAAAAAGAAATGCCCTGGCAAAAAGTATTTGATAAAGCCCTTGAAATGGGTTACCGCTCCCATAAGACATCAACCTGCGGACTACATATCCATGTAAGCCGTGATGCATTAGGCTCTGACCATAAAGCTCAGGAGGAAACCATAGCCCGAATAGTATATTTTGTAGAAGCTCATTGGAATGAGCTTCTTAAATTTTCCAGACGAACAGAAGCGAATATTATGAGATGGGCATCAAGGTACGGTATAGCAGAGGATACCAAAGCTACATACGATAAAGCAAAGAAAGGTAGCTTTAACAGATATGTTTGTGTGAACCTGCAAAACTACAATACCATAGAGTTCAGAATCTTCAGAGGCACACTTAAGTATGAAACCTTTATAGCAACCCTTCAATTGGTACACGAAATCTGTAACAGAGCAATCTCTTCAACGGATAAACAGTTTGAATCAATGTGTTGGAGCGATTTTGTAAAAGGTATCAATAAAGAGGACAAGCCTGAGCTTGTTAATTACCTGAAAGCAAAGGAACTCTATATAAACGAACCAATAACAGAAACGGAGGAGGTATAGTATGTGTTGTTTATTCGGTATATATAACTACAGCGGAAGTGGAATAAAGAACCTCTCAAAGGTAACAAATTCCCTTGCAAGAGAAGCAACTATAAGAGGTATGGATGCAACGGGTATAGCGTATAACCATAAGGGTAATCTGCTTATACATAAGGAAGCCAAATCAGCATATAGTATCAGCTTTAAGCATCCTGATGATGTAACAGCAATAATGGGACATACAAGACATACTACCCAGGGAAATCAGAAACATAATTACAACAACCATCCCTTTCCCGGAAACTGTAAAAACCTTAAGTTCGCCCTTGCCCATAACGGAATCCTTATCAATGATAAATCCTTAAGACGAAACCTGAAACTGCCAAAGACAAAAGTAGAAACCGACAGCTTTGTAGCAGTACAGTTACTCGAAAGACAAAGACAGCTTAATGCAGAGAGTATCAAGTATATGGCAGAAAAGGTAGACGGCAGCTTCTCGTTTACCATTCTTGACGAAGAAAACACCCTTTGGTTTGTAAAGGGTGACAGTCCCTTATCCATAATCCACTTCCCTGATCAAAAGGTATATGCCTATGCCTCAACTGATGAAATACTCTATAAAGGCTTAATCTCCACCGATTTCTTCAAAGAAATCAAAACCGGCAACTTTGAAGAAATAGACATACAGGAAGGTCAGATACTAAGCATCCGCCCTGACGGAACAATTAAAGCCAATAAGTTCGATTATATCAACGACTACTATGGCGATTACTGTTGGTGGAGCTACGGCAGAAGTATGTTTTCAGGCAAAAGCACTTATGCAGATGATTTAAAGAGCGTAGCCAAATGTCACGGCTACGATCCCGATACAATAGATGAGCTTATGAACGAAGGATTTACTCTTGATGAGATTGAGGAGTATATCTATTGTTGCGAGTAATGAGTGTATCAAAACCTACACCTTTTAAGACACATAAAATTCATATAAAAAATGCGTCCGTAAAGGTCAAAAACGGATTTTGGGATATGTCCCGAAACGGAAAGACCTTTATGGACTTTTTATTATGGAGGAATACATGGAAAGAAAAATATTTTATTATGCAAGAGTTTCGAGCAGGGAACAAAATCTGGACCGGCAGATTGAAGTCTTTAAAAAACTTGGAGCTGATGAACGTGAAATAATCTGCGATAAAGAAAGCGGAAAGGATTTGAATCGGACAGGATATGCAGCACTAAAAAATGCTATGCTCCGTAGAGGTGATGTTCTTGTTGTGAAATCACTTGACAGATTATCGAGAAATAAAGCTGATATAAAAAATGAATTGCAGTATTTCAAGGATAATGATATTCGTCTTAAGGTTATTGACCTGCCTACAACGATGATGGAACTTCCTGAAGGACAAGAATGGGTTTTTGAGATGGTGAATAACATTCTGATTGAAGTTCTGGGAACGATAGCCGAGCAGGAACGTGAGACTATCCGAAAACGCCAACGAGAGGGGATAGATGCAGCAAAAGCCAAAGGTAAGCATCTTGGCAGACCCAAAATCGAAATACCTGAGAATTTTGATTTTGTTTTATCTGAATGGAAATCCGGCAGAATTTCTGCTAAAGCTGCGATGGCTCAGCTTAATCTGAGCAAGTCCACCTTTTATAAAATGGTACAGAAAAATTAGAAAAAAATATAGAGTCAGGGGAATGTAGTCCTGACTCTATATGAAAAAGTGTATCATTGCCAAATTCTTTTCATTACTTCACTTTTTAAAAAAAGAGTGCTCTTATCTGTTGCCTTGACTGGATGCAACTTGTTGCGTTTAACAAGGTCGTTAACATTTTGTCTTGAGCAATCAAGAAGTTCTGCAACTTCGGCAGCGTTAATGATTCTGTGCTCTACAAAACTTTTGAAATCAGATGATGATAATGGGATTGTAATCCCGGTATCATAAAGTTCTGCATCACTTATGCACATATTTTCTTCCCAGTATATTCCATAGCCGCCCGGTTGTATCCGAACAAACTGAAACATTTCTTTTCGTAGTGTTAAAAATGTCTTCAGCACTTTATTTTTGTTAAAAAATTCTTCAATACGACATTTTTTTACAATACCATTTCGAAAAAAAACCAGCAATTCGTAGTTTTGTAGAGGGACGATATCCTCTATTTTTTTTTCAAAACGCTTTAGTATACTTTCCGGCATATCGGATTCTGATATAAGCTCAATATATAAGTCATCTTGTGCACAGCGTCCACCTGATAACATCAATAATTCAAATTCGTCATATTCGGTTAAATTATTTTCCTTTAAAATCTGCCCCAAATTCTGTCTGTCAGACGGAACAATTCTCTGCTGTACCCAGATTTTACTCCAATAAGAATTAACAGTAGATATATTCTTATTGGCAAAAGAGGAAAGAATAAGCGGAGTTTCCCAAGGATCTGCGTTATCGGGAAGTTCAATATAAAAAGACTTTTCTTTCTCATAATAAAGAAGGTAAGCCAGTGTTTTTTTATTTTCGTTATCTTTGATTGCAAAAATTTTCATAATAACACCACCTGTTGTAAATCATATCCCAGATTTTATCTTGCAGAATATCAGGAATGATTTCGTTTAAGCCATCCATAATAATATTTTTATCTGAAGGATTCAGTTTATTCAGTTTAGGAAGTTTATCTTTTGGTATCAGGCTCAGGTTGTCCCTGGTGGATCTGGAACCTACAAAGCACTGAACGGGTTTGTCTTCCATAATGTCATAGTTTTCTATTTCTTCAGTACTTCTGCATCTTGAAAGAAGAGAGAGACCGTGGTCGAAAAGTGGTGCGATTCTTAATGTCTTATTTTTAGAATTTCTAAGAACCTCAATGTTTGCACCGTGCCTGTCACGGTTCAGAATAAGAAAATCAACAACAAGCATTTCGTATATATAATGTTCCCAATCATTACGAATACAAAAGTCCATTGGCGATTCGTCATCGCTTTTTTCTGCCTCATAGTAGGCATCAAGTGCAATTTTACTTTCACCACGCTTTTTGAAGTCTTCGGATGCACAAAGATATGTTTCGCAGATTTTTCCGTTGATTTCAATATCAGCGTGAATGAGTGAATATGAAAGATGTTCAATACCAAGTATTGTAAGCAGACGGTCTGTGATTAATTCGTTAACACATTCATGTCCGACAATTCCATGTACGGTGTCGTAATCGGATAATTTATAATACGTCTTGGTATTGCCTATTTCGGAATATGATTTAAGAAATGACCCTGCGGTTCCAGAAGAATTACGGATTTTTGCCCAATGCAAATAGGTCATATTTTGTTTTTCTTTAACTAATTGATTTTTCATTATTATCACCTTGAAAATATGTTACCACACTACTTGACATATGTCAAGTAAAAAATAACTCGTCTATTCTGCTGGAGTTTTATGTAGTTATTTTATTTTTTATTTGAAATATATTTGACAGGTTTAATATCATAATTTTCTAATATATTGTTAATCTGATTTTTCATTGCATAAAATTCTTTACGCGTACCCTTGTATCTATGTCCGTCAATATAGCTGACAGAGTTGCTGGCGATGTGTAAATGTAATTCTTGTGTGTTTTCATGAACTGCGAAAACTGTTTGATATTCGTTTCCTAAATAATCACATATTTCATTTCCGATTCTGTAAGCAACTGCCGGGTCGCATACTTCCCAAGGGGTAAAAGACACGATAAAGTGTCTGAGCTGTACACCTTCTGTCTTATTAAATTTTTTGGAAACATTATTCATTTCTTCTGCGTAATTATCAGTTTTAAAACCTCTACTTCCAATGAAATTATTTGGAGTTTTATCTTCATTTACAATATAGTTAATTACATTTTTTTTAGAATCGTTATCAAAGTATTTATCTTTAGTATTTGCTGTTTTTAATATAGCCATTTTATCATCTCCTTATATATTAATTAATTTAGTATATTAGTGTTGGTTATTAACTTACTCTCGTTAGTCAATAATATTAATTATTTTGTTTGTTTTTGTCCGCAAGTCGGGGAAGAATGCTAAGCTTCTTCCCCACGGGGCCCGTAGTTTTACTTGTGTGTTAGTTTAATATTTTTTTAAAACAACAAAAAAAGCTCTCGATATTTTAAGTATCAAAAGCTCATATTTTCCATACGATTTCTGCTGTATCGTCTTTTAGAAGTATTTTGTCAATAAATTGCGAAGCTATCAGTTTTTTCTCATCAAATGATGCGTTGCTAAAGTCGATTTTTGTTGTTTTGGCCTTAGTGGTATTCTTTTTGGTAAGTAACTGCTCTCTTTGACTATGTAACTTTTCAATCTGTTTGGAAATATATGAAACGGCAATTTCACTGCTTTCTGAAAGGGCGGTAACCAGTCGCTCTATTTTACAATCAAGCTCATAAATTTCCGAAAGGTTCTCGTTTGAAAGGGTAACCATTTGCTCTTTGCCGCATTCATCCATAATTTCTTTAAGCTTCGTTTCGATATTTTGTTCAAGCTCATGGATGCAAATGCTGATGCGTGTATCGCATATTTTTAAATTTGATTTACCTGAACAGATTAGATATAGTTTTGAATCAGTTTTGCTGTAATTGATTTTTATGGAATATCCACAGTCTGCACACTTCAAAAGTCCAGTGAGCCAGCTGTATTTCCCGGCGTTGCTTCTGGAAATCTGTTTGTTGGTTGAAAGCTTTTCCTGAACCTTTAGCCACAAATCCGAGTTGATAAATCCATAATGGTTACTGACTGAAAGCATTTGGATTTCGTCAGGGTTATATTTGTTTTTTGTTCGGTCTCTGCGACCTATGATATTGCAGGCATGAATACCGTCAAAATCAGTTATATCATTTTTTATATTCAGGCCCTTTGAGACGTAGAACCAGTAAACGTTTTCATCTGCTTTAACATATACGGGACTGTGTAAAATTCTTGAAATAGTTACGCTGTCCCACGTCTCGCGTTTTGGACCGTGGATTTTTTCTTCAGTAAGTCTTTTGGCAATGCTTCTGAGGGAGCTTTTGCTTTCAGCATATTCGTTGAATATTTGTTCTACAATTTTGCTTTGCTCCGAATTTATTATCAGAGAGGAAGCCTTTTCGCCGTTTTCGCCAATAAGCTTATGTAAATCAAACCCGTAAGGAGCGGGACCACCCGCCCAGGCACCAAGAGTAAAACGATGTATATAATTATCCTTTACACGCTCGGCGGTTGTTTCACGTTCAAGCTGTGCAAAGACTAGTACGATATTAAGCATCGCTCTGCCCATAGGCGTGGAGGTATCAAAGTTTTCTGTTACTGACTGAAACTCTACATTACACTTTTCAAAGGTTTCCCATATCCGTCCGAAGTCTGTAATGGAACGGCTGATTCGGTCTAATCTATAACAGAACACTTTTTTAATCTTACCTTCCTCAATCGCCTGCATAAGTTCTTTGAAGGCAGGACGGTTGGTGTTCTTGCCGGAAAAGCCTTTGTCTTTAAATATGAGGGCATCGTTTCCGGCAAGTTTTTTACATAAATCAATTTGGCCGTCTATTGATAAACTGTCCTTTTTGTCAATACTTTGACGTGCATAAATTGCAATCATCTTGTATCACCTTGCCTTGCTTGTATGAGTATTAAGCATCTGCGGTGTATCAAGGTGCACTTCTGTTTGTACTCACTTTGATTTTTTGAAGTATATATATTTTTAATTTTCATTCTAATCACTCCTTCATGAATATAATATGAAACTAAAATATTTAAGATTTGCATTTATATAATAGTTAATAAATGTGTAAAAAATTACAAAATGGGTTAGAATACTTGAAAATTAAATTTTTTTATTGTATAATATTTTGGAACAGCAGAATTTGTGGAACATGTATTTTGGAACAAAGGAAAAGTAAAGGAGACCAACTATGCTATTTAAAAAGCCATCGTTTATTGAGGATTGTTACGAAACTTACAAAAAAACACTGGTTTCTGAATTTCCGGCCATCAAGGAGGATGATAAGCTTTATGCTTCTCCTGAACATCTTTTTTTTTATGATCGGAATTCAAAAAAAATCCGTATGTTTCGTGGGAATAAGACACATTGTGTTGATGAAAAATATTTAATGAGATATATCAGTAAAAAAAGCTATTCATCCGGACGTAGAACAAGGTTGTTTAAATGTCTTTATGATTATTTAATGAATATTTCATCGCAATGTGTGTTTGGTCACGAATATCCTAAATACTTATGCAAGGTTTTTGAGAATTGTGACTATCCTGAGCGAATTCATTTTGAAGATCTTGATAATAATTTTATTAATTTAAACGGTATAATATGCTATTGTAATAAAAATGGTTTAGGTGTTGCAGTTTCGGGTACGCCTGTGACTGCTATGAATTTCGACAATGTTTTGCTGAAACCATGGGGCTATCCTGATATGTCATCGTCATTGAAAAAGAGGATAATTAAAAATTTGAAATATCTTATGCTGCCGATAAAGGCTCCAAATGATTTTGGTGTGTATGATAAGAGTTGTAACTGTGTATTCAGTCAGAAAACTAAGTTCGTATATGTACCTAATGACAGTGGAGTATCAATTTTTGGAACAAAACTTCCATATAGTATGCAACATGGATATTACAATTTTCACGATAATACTATAGAAATTTTGCGTTCGATGTTTAACAATGACTATGCAGCTTTTTCGAATTTTGCTCAGTTTATGTTTACGGCATACAGCAATATTCTTCCTATAAAAAAAGCTACTATAATAGTTACCAGTCCCAAAAACAATGAGGCTGTAACTTTATTTTTAAGAAGGCTGTTTCTTGAAAATATTGTCTGGCTTAATGTCTATGATTTAACAGATGTAACATTTCAGAATACAAATCCGTTTGTTGCAAATTTTAATAATAAGCAAATACTTTTAATCACCAATGATCCGCCAATTAATAATTTTAGCAGGTTGCGTGCACTTGTGTACTCCACCTACCAACGAGTTACAGATTCGGTTTCCGGGATGATAAAATATAAAAATACAATACCGGTTATGGTGATAACAAGCGATAAAGAATATGCAAATTGGTTTAAGCAACATATAAATTCCAATATTATTTCTCTGGAACACTACCCTTTGGATAAACTAATACATCCAAATGATTTGCTACGTTTGCACCAGACTTTGGTTTTTTGCGGAATGAGAAATATAAGCGAAAAATTAACTTCCTACCGTGCAGTTCGCCGACTCAAAGATATGACTGATAAAGATATTGTCAGTAAATTTGTAAAGGACTATTGCTCAGGTGATGATAAAAGTGTTACATCAAAGCTTGAACTCAGAACTGCATTTAAGCAGTTTACCGATGCATGGTATCCGCAATATGCCGGAAACTCTAATGCTGTATGTAATTTATTAAGGGATATGGATTATGACGGAACACATAAAACAAGATTAGAAAAAGGAAAAAATCCTGTCGCTGTTTTTCGTGGGATATACTTCAATAAGCCGAAATTTGAAATAGATATCAAATCTTATAATTTAGAAGAAGTAAATAAAATTCCCCATGAGACACTTGATGGTTTTGAGAAAATTATGTATGAGATATACTCAACTATGTTATAATGTTACCCTATAAGGTATAATGACTTCAAAACGATAATCCGTTACAAAGATATGGATTAAAATATAAAGATGCATATATATGTGTTGATAACGATGAGGCAAGATATGTAAATTATTAGCGGCGTTAAGAGAAACAGGTTAGCACAAAATGTTGAAAAGTGTAATGGATAAAATATATTTTGCGACATTTAACCTACAATAATTGTATATTTATTGACAATTAGGTTAAAATAGTATATAATAATATTGGAGGTTGATACAATGAGTTATATGATGTTATATGCTGAATATAAAAAGATATACTCCAAAAAAACGGAAGCGAAGAACAAACTGACACTTTTGCCGGAGGGTTATATTTCTGAAAAGGTCATATCAGGAAAAACATATTATTATTTGCAAAAGCGTGTCAGCAAAAAATTGGTTAGTGAATATATAAAGGCATCTGAGATTGATGAAATACGAAAGAAGGTTGAAGAAAGAAAAATTTTAGACAGCAAGATATCAGAATTAGATGCTGAGCTTACAAAAATAGAGAGAGCAGCCGAAATTTTGGGGACAGAATTGATAGATAAAATAAGAATGCATAAAAAGTGCGCTGTACTTGATGTTTTGCCCGCCGATGACCGGGAAAAAGTTGCTGATTTTAGTCGTGCTATGCTTGCGATAGAAGGCATTGAGGCACCAAGCTATGCACAGAGTGAATTTGACAAATGGGTATCGGGAAAACATAGTTTTGCCGAGGGGTATACAGCAATTTTGAAGCGATATAATCTGACAGGGGCGAGATAAATGCGTGATCCATATTTGTATAGTGATGCCGATGTTCTTATTAACAACGGTGATATTAAAGAAGCAGAGAAATTAAAAGAAGCTGAAGCGGCAGTAACTAAATTTACAATGGCGCTTGCTTATAGTATGAAGGTTGAAACGTTCAATTCTGATACCGTTTGTGATATTCACAAAACAATATTCGGAGACCTATACCCATGGGCGGGTCAATTCCGAACAATTCATATTGCAAAATATGAGGAAGTTCTTGGTGGTGATACGGTAAGATATACTACTCCGGATTTGATAGAATCAGAACTAAATGAAGTGTCAAAAGAGATTAGCAGGCTTTCAGCTTTTAAAGGCAGCAAGGACGAGCTGATTATCCGAATTGCAAGAACATGTGCAAAAATTTGGGAGATACATCCTTTTAGAGAAGGAAATACAAGAACTGTAGTTGTGTTCACGGTTTTGTTGGCACAAAGTCTTGGACTTAAGGTAGATTATAGTTTGTTTGAAAAACATTCTGCATATGTGCGCAACTCCTTTGTTTGGGCGTGTCAGGCCATATATTCAAAATATGAATATATAGACAGAATATATATGGATGCTATGGGTGGTGCAACGGATAAAGAGTTGAGTGAAGAAAAGACAAAGAACAAATCGTATGAAACCATAAACGGCTATGAGGTTAAAAACTATAAAGAGACTCCGCATGTGTATGTAGACAAAGAATTCTAAACGGAAAGGCTTGTTAGGTGGCATGCGTTTAGGCGTTAATAAAGAAGGAACACTCAGCGCTTGAGTGTTCCTTTTATGTGTTCATGAAAATGATTTTGAAACATACAGCTATATTAACATAACAAATGCTTAGTTATTAAATAAGACGAGGTGTTGTATAATAACAACGAGGTGTTATGTATGCAAGATTCCATCGGCTCGCGAATACGGGCAAAGCGGAAGCAGCAACTCTTAACTCAGGAAAAATTGGCTGAACGCTTAGATGTGTCGACTCAGTTTATATATCAGATTGAGCATGATGTGCGGATGCCGTCGGTGGCAAATCTGATAAAACTTTCTGAGATACTGAAAGTCTCTATTGATTTTCTCTTAAAAGGCAGAGAAATCAGCCGTGATGATGAGCTTGAATTGCTGCTTGCCGAGCTTCCGCAGAGTGAAAGAGATTTACTTTATAAATCCTTGACGGCAATCAAAAATTTAAAATAAAGTCTTTCCATCTGCAAATTTATTTTAAA
>JAZRJL010000053.1:0-2943 GCA_045645805.1 Clostridia bacterium
CCTGTTTTTTTGAAATAAAAAGGTGCAAATATTTCATTTTACGGGTAAATTTTCACTTTTCATTTACAAATTTATGTCGATTTGAATTTTTTTTACAAAAATATTGCAATTAAATGACAAATATAGTATAATTGACCCAAAATGATATTATATTTTTAAATGTGGAGGTAATTGATATGAATTTAAAAAATGAGTATCTTTTAGGAGTTTATGACTCTGTTGCGAAGAAAAACAGCACAGAGCCTGAATTTTTACAGGCAGTTGGAGAAGTTTTAGAATCTTTAGAACCAATTGTTAACAAAAATCCTGAAATGGAAAAAACAGGTGTTATTGATAGAATTGTTGAACCTGAAAGAACAATTATTTTCAGAGTTTCCTGGGTTGACGATAACGGCAAAGTTCAGGTTAATAGAGGTTACAGAGTTCAGTATAACTCTGCAATCGGTCCTTACAAGGGCGGTATCAGATTCCATCCGTCAGTTTACGAAGGTATTATTAAATTTCTTGGCTTTGAACAGATTTTCAAAAACTCACTTACAGGTCTTCCTATCGGTGGCGGTAAGGGTGGTGCAGACTTTGACCCCAACGGCAAGTCTGATGCAGAAATTATGCGTTTCTGTCAGTCGTTTATGACCGAGCTTTACAGACACATTGGTGCAAACACTGACGTTCCTGCAGGTGACCTTGGTGTTGGTGCAAGAGAAATCGGCTATCTCTTTGGTCAGTATAAGAGACTTAAGGACGTATACGAAGGCGTTCTTACAGGTAAGGGTATTCCTTACGGCGGCCTCAACGGCAGAACAGAAGCAACAGGCTATGGCATTGTATTCTTTGCAAGAGAAATGCTTAAGCGTTTCGGCGAAGAGCTTAAGGGCAAGGAAGTCGTTGTTTCAGGCTTTGGTAACGTTTCATGGGGTACTGTTCAGAAGCTTAACCAGCTTGGTGCAAAGGTAATTACCATTTCCGGTCCTGATGGCTACATCTATGATCCTGATGGTGTTACAGCAGGCGAAAAAGAGGATTACCTCCTTGAACTTCGTGCATCAGGCAAGAACATCTGTGCACCTTATGCAGAGAAGTTCCCCAATGCAAAATTCTTCCCCGGTGAAAAGCCCTGGGGCGTTAAGGCTGACCTTTACATACCCTGTGCAACACAGAACGAAATCGGTATGGAAGAAGCAAAAGCTATGGTTGCTGCAGGCTGTAAGTTCCTTTGCGAAGGTTCAAATATGCCTACCACAAACGAGGCTGTTGCGTACCTCCGTGACAACGGCGTAGTAATCGGCCCTGCAAAGGCTGCAAATGCAGGCGGTGTTGCTTGTTCTTGTATCGAAATGGGTCAGAATGCAGGTCATACAGTATTTGCTCCCGAGCAGGTATATGCTCAGCTTGAAAATATTATGATTAACATTCACGACAGTGCAGCAGCTGCTGCCGAAAAGTACGGCTTTGGATACAACCTTGTTGCCGGTGCAAACATTGCAGGCTTTGAGAAGATTGCAAATGCAATGATGGCTCAGGGTATCGTTTAATTAATAACACAAATCAGATTTTCCGACGGGCAGAATTTTTCTGCCCGTTTGGAGTATTTTAAGAAGTTTTAAATGAGGTATTGATATGAATTTCAATGAAAAAACCATAACTTCGGAAAAAAAGTTTGAGGGCAAAATTATCAATGTTGAAGTTCTTGATGTTGAGCTTCCCGACGGAAAAAAAGGCTATCGTGAGATTGTAAATCATCCCGGAGGGGTGGGCATTGTGGCACTTACTGATGAAAATAAAATCCTTATGGTACGTCAGTTCAGAAAACCAATTGAAAAGGATATTATTGAAATCCCTGCAGGAAAGCTTGAGAAAGGTGAAGACCCTCTTGTGTGCGGCAAGCGTGAACTTGAAGAAGAAACGGGATACAAGGCAAAGGAGTTTGTATCTCTTGGATATCTTTATCCGTCACCCGGTTTTGCAAACGAGGTAACGCATCTTTATCTTGCATGGGGACTTGAAAAGGGCAGGGTAAACCCTGACGAAGACGAATATCTTGATATTCTTGAAGTTCCGGTTCAGGAGGTTTATTCATTAATAATGAAAAATGAAATCAATGATGCAAAAACGGTTATAGGATTTTTTAAAGCAATGGAATATATAAAAGGTAATTAGTTTTTAAGGAGTACGCTATGGAAAAGAAAAAAGTTAAAGTTTTGATAAATGGTGCTGAATATACTCTTGTAACAGCTGAAAATCCTGAATATGTTCAGCGTGTTGCTGTACGTGTTGATAAGACTTTGTCCGAGATTTCTCAGGCAAACAAAAAGCTCAGTACCGCAATGCTTGCAATGCTTACATCCATTAATCTTGCTGACGAGCTTGTACGTCTTGAGGATTCTGCTGATAATCTAAGACGTGAGCTTGCAGATTATTCAAAAAGTGAAATTCAGCTTTCAACACAGGTTACTGAAAAGACCGAGAGGATAAAAGAGCTTGAAGAAACTGTTCACAAGTTGCAGATTGAGCTTGCCAAAAGTACTGCACGAAACGGATATTAAAGGAAATCATTATGAATAAAATTGAATTGCTTGCACCTGCGGGAAATTTTGATTGCCTAATTGCTGCCGTTCAATGCGGAGCAGATGCCATATATATTTCGGGCAAGGCTTTTGGTGCAAGAAGCTTTGCTGACAATTTTAACAACGAGGAACTTGAAAAAGCAATAGATTATTGTCATTTGCGGGGAGTAAAGGTTTATGTAACCGTAAATACTCTTGTTGCAGATAAAGAGTTTGATGAGCTTTGTGCATATTTGAGATTTTTAAATAAAATAGGAACAGATGCAATAATTGTTCAGGACTTTGGGGTTTTAAAACTTGCAAAAAAGGTTGTTCCTGAACTTCCTGTGCATGCAAGTACACAGATGACTGTGCATAATGCAGACGGGGTAAAAGCTCT
>JAZRJL010000054.1:0-32914 GCA_045645805.1 Clostridia bacterium
AGGTTTAAAAAGCTCGTGAACCATACCCAGAACTGCATAACAGTCAGCATCCGTATTGACAATAATACGTACGGCAAATAAATCCTAAAGTTCGTCCATGGTCTTGTTCTGCATGAACATCTTACGGTAGATACTGTAAAAATGCTTTGCTCTGCCTTCAACATGAGATTCAATATCAAGGCGTTCAAGACGTGTTTGCAAAAGTGCAATAATATCTTCAATATATTTTTCACGTTCACTTTGTTTCTGGCTTATTTTATCAACAATCTCGTAATAACCGATTGGGTCAATATACTTAAGAGAAAGGTCTTCAAGCTCCATCTTTATCTTTGACATACCAAGACGGTGTGCAAGTGGTGCAAATACCTCAAGGGTTTCCCTTGCTTTTTCTCTTTGCTTTGGTTCGGGCATAGATTTAAGAGTTCTGAGGTTATGAAGGCGGTCAGCAAGCTTAATAACTATAACTCGAACATCATTTGCCATTGCAAGGAACATTTTTCTCAAATTTTCAATTTGCTGTTCCTCATTAGAGGTATACGGAATTTTGCCAAGCTTGGTAACACCTGCAACAAGCAACGAAATAACCTCTCCGAATTCACGGGTTATATCCTCCTCTGTTGTCTCGGTATCCTCAACAATGTCATGAAGAAGCGCAGCTGCAATTGAACTTACATCAAGCTCCATATCTGCCAAAATATTTGCAACAGCTACCGGATGAATAAAAAACGGTTCGCCTGAAACGCGAAGCTGGCCCTCGTGGCCAGCTTTTGAATATTCAAAAGCTTTAATCACGGGGCCTAAATCAGCTGTTGGGTTATATTTTTTTATTTTATCAAGAAGTTGTTCAAGCATACGCTCCATAATTTTAGTTCACTTCCGCAAGTTTAATGTCCTTTAAAATAAGCTGTACATTTTTGTAACCCTTATAATCATTGATATCAATACCGAATGCAACATTTATAAAGTCACCTTCCTTAAGATGATTATAATATTCACCCATACCGAAACCAACAGCATCAAGGAATTTGCCTTCCTTAAGCAAGGTCATTCTCAAATGCTTATTTTCACTCATAGTGCTTATTTTATGAATTTTTATGTTCTTTACCGCAAATACAGGTGAAGGATTTTCAACACCAAATGGCTGAAGTCTGTTAATCTCATCAACCGTATCAAGAGTAATATAGGTCGGCTTGATAATTGCATCAATTGAAATTGTGGGTATAAGTGATTTTTCATCAATCTTAACAGATGCATTTTTGTTGATTGCTGCACGGAATTCTTCAATTTTGTCAGTCTTAATTGAAAGACCTGCAGCAAGCTCATGTCCTCCGAATTTTTCAAGCAAATCACTGCAATTTTCCAATGCCTCAAAAAGATTATATCCGCTTATACTTCTTCCCGAGCCTTTTGCCTCTTCTCCATCAATAGCAAAAAGAATTGATGGTTTATAAAACTTTTCGGTAATTTTTGAAGAAACTATTCCCACTATGCCATGGTGCCAGTTTTCATGAGGAATAATAAGAACCTGGTCATCTTTAATCTGAGGATTATTTTCAATATATTCAAGAGCTTCGGCAAACATCTTTTGCTCTGTCTGCTGTCTTATTGTATTTTCTTCACAAAGCCCCTCTGCAAGTGCATAGGCCTTTTGAGAATCGTCCGTTAAAAACATCTCAACACTGCGTGATGCACAACCAAGTCGTCCGCTTGCATTTATTCTTGGGGCAATAATATAGCCGATTGTTGAGGTAGTAATCGCCTTGCTGTTTGTAATGGAAACATCAAGAAGTGCCTTAAGACCTACATTTTTGGTTTCCTTAAATCTTTTAAGACCTTCGGTTACCATAATCCTGTTTTCGTCTACCAAAGGTGAAATATCAGCAACTGTACCAAGGCAAATAAGATCAGCATACATTTTAAGCAGACTTTCTACCGAGCTGTCCTCTGCTAAAGCCTGAATAAGCTTAAATGCTACACCTACTCCTGCAAGATTTTTGAATGGATACTTACAATCCTTACGTTTGGGGTCGATAGCCGCAAATGCATCAGGAATAACCTCTTTACATTCATGATGGTCTGTGATAATAATATCCATTCCGATACTTTTTGCATATTCTGTTTCGTCAACAGCTGTTATACCTGTATCAACGGTAATTACAACCTTTGTTCCGCTTGCTTTTATTTTGTCCAAAGCTTCACGGTTTACTCCGTATCCTTCCTGAATACGGTCAGGAACATAGTAATCAACCTCAAAGCCCATTCCCATAAGATGCTTATAGAGAATTGCTATACTTGTAATACCGTCAACATCATAATCTCCGTAGATTGTAATCTTTTCGCTTTTTTCCTTTGCATCACGAATACGCGAAACAGCCTTATCCATATCTTTAAGCAAATAAGGGTCATGAAGATTATTAATATTGCAATTTAAAAATTCACCAATCTCCGTATCACCTGTAATTCCTCTGTTATATAGAATTATAGAAGTAAGTGGCGATATATGAAACTCTTTTGAAATTTCAATAACACGGTTTTTGTCGAATTCTTTAAGTAACCAATTTCTCTGTAACATACTTTTTCTCCTAAATGTTAATTCTTTAACTGTCATAATAACATATTTTCAGCAAAAAAACAACACCTTTTTTATAAATTTTGTCAAAATCATTAATTTTTAAGTTCTACAACTGTTACACCGTTCTCGCCTTCACCAAATTTACCATTGCGGAAGCTCTTAACATGGGGGTGACGGCGAAGCATATCCTGAATTCCACTTCGTAATACCCCTGTACCTTTTCCATGAATAAGTGTTACGTTGGAAAGCGATGACATTACAGCGGTATCCAGAAAAATATCAACCTCCATAAGTGCCTCTTCAAGCAGCATCCCCCTAAGGTCAATTTCGGTTTTTGCAGTTTTTGTTCCGCCTGAAACATTTTTTTGGGGTATAAACCTTGCAATATTTTTCTTGGTTTCATCCTCTAAAATAACAAGATTAGAAAGCTTTGCACCTGTTTTCATAATACCCATCTGAATAACGGCAGTTCCTGCTTTTTTGTCAATTGTCAATATTGTACCCTTTTCATTTAAATCCACTATCAGCACCGACATTCCGGGCTTAAATGCATTAACATTAACCTTTTGTCCCGAAACCGGTTTAGAAGGCACAGGTGCTTTCTTTTTATTTTTAATTTTTATGTTAAGCTCTTTGCGTACCTCTTCCATAGCTTTAAGAGCTTCTTTTTCGTCTTTTTCTTTTTGAAGCGCCCGCATAGTGCTGACAATTTCCTCGGTTTCCTTCTTTGCCCTTTCAAGAATTTCCTCAGCCTTTTTGTTTGCACGTTCTATAATTTTTTCACGTTCTTTTTCCAAAGCACGTCTTTCGTTTTTTAATTCTGCCCTGAGTGCCGCTGCTTCATTCTTGAGGTGCTCCTGCTTTATTTTTGCAGTTTCCGAAGTTCTTCTGTTTTCCTCTATACTTGAAAGTACATCTTCAAACTTTACAGATTCCTTAGTAAGAAGTTCTTTGGACTTATCAATAATAAAATCAGAAAGACCAAGCTTTTTGGAAATTGCAAATGCATTACTTTTGCCCGGAATACCTATAAGAAGTCTGTATGTCGGACTTAGTGTATTTATATCAAATTCACAAGATGCATTTTCAACACGTTCTGCAGAAAGTGCATAAATTTTAAGCTCGCTGTAATGGGTTGTTGCTACCGTTTTCGCCCCTGCGTTCTTTACATATTCTAAAATAGCATTGGCAAGTGCAGCACCCTCAACAGGGTCAGTTCCCGCACCAAGCTCATCAAATAATATAAGGGACTCTGCCGTAAAACATTCAAGGATATTTACTATATTCTTCATATGAGCCGAAAAAGTACTAAGACTTTGTTCGATGCTCTGTTCATCACCTATATCGGCATAAACTCCGTCGAAAACCGAAAGTACAGTTCCGTCACCCGCAGGAACATGAAGTCCTGCCTGAGCCATAATGGTAAAAAGCCCCACTGTTTTTAACACAACGGTTTTACCGCCTGTGTTAGGACCGGTTACCACAAGTGTATCAAAACTATAACCCAAATTTATATCCTGCGGAACTACTTTTTGAGAGTCTATAAGCGGATGTCTGCCCTTTTTAATATTGATTTTTCCATCAGAATTCATTTCAGGACAAACTGCTTTTTGTTTTACAGAAAGCTTTGCCTTTGCAAAAACAAAGTCAATATCAATTATTGTTTCATAATTATATTTAACAGGGTCAGCAATTTCAGCAACAACCGCTGTAAGCTCGGCAAGAATCTTTTCTATCTCTGCTTTTTCCTTTACCGAAAGGGTTTGAAGCTCATTGTTGGCATCAACAACGCCTGATGGTTCCACAAACAATGTTCCACCTGAAGCCGACATATCATGAACAATTCCCGGAACATCACCCTTACATTCAGCCTTAACAGGTACAACATATCTGTCATTTCTAAGCGTAACTATGGGGTCCTGTAAGAATTTAAGATAATGCGGAGAATGAATCATATTATTTAAAATATCTTTTATCTTGTCACCTGTACGGCGGATTTTTCGTCTTATATTCGAAAGCTCTGTACTTGCAGAATCCGCAATTTCTTCTTCTGATATAACAGCCGAGCTTATCCTGTTTTCAGCATCGCTACACGGGGTAAGAAAATTAAAATACTTAGATGTTTCGTCAGTTGCTGTATCGTTGTACTTTTTCAATCTTTGAGTACATTTTAAAACCGCTGCAATATTTAAAAGTTCCGCCGCAGATAATGTGCCTCCAATTTCAATACGCTTAAGTGCCGGCAAGACCGGTAATATGCGTGAAATTGGCGGTGCACCAAATTTACACAATGAAACAACGGCTTTATCAGTTTCCATCAAAAGCTCCTTTACGGTTTTCATCTCGGTGCATGGCAAAAGAGACAGAGCTTTGTTTTTTGTTTCGTCATTAACACAAAGATCTGCAAGCATTGCACATATTTTATCAAATTCTAAAGTTTTAAGGTTCTTCTCGTTCATAATTCCCTTTTCTTTCCGCTTAATTATTTATATTTAGTTTATCATAAAACCTTTATTATTGCAACTGTTTTAGCCTTATATCCTATTTTAACATATTTACCTCAAAAACATATACTTAAATCGAGGTGAAACAAATGTATGCTTTAAATCTTTTGACCGCAATTTTATCTGTTTCTGTAATATGTATATGTTTTTTAATAGTATTTAACAAAAAAACATCTAAATATAAAAAAAATACACCCTCATATACAATCCTTTTTGTAACAAACAATGAGGATTGTATTGAAGGCGTGTTAAGACAATTAATATATAAGCTAAATACATATAAAAACTATAATGAAAAAATCATTGTCGTTAGCCTTAACTCGACCGACCAAACATTATATATTTTAAAAAAGCTATCGCAAAAATACAATTTTATTTATTTGCCGCAAAAAACAAAACTCTGATAAAACTATATAAGCATAGCCAAAACAAGAGCACCTGTAATGTTTCCATTTTCAGCAAAAGCACCTACCACAAGGATTGAAACCAAAAATACAAATCTAAAAAACTTCTTTTTGTTAAATTTTACTTTTTTCATAATAATACTTCCTTTCAAATTTAGAAGATATTGTTTTCGAAACTTATTAAAGTTAATTTGTTTCGTATTTCTTAACTTTTTCTATACAATAACACATTTTTGTTTCGTTGTCAATAACTTTTTTAAAAATATTTTACAAAATTCGAAACTTTTTCTTGCAATTATGAAAAAAGTGTGATATACTTACAATATAAAACAGAAAATTGTTAAGGAGTTGAATGACTTGTACAGTTTTGGTGACAAATTAAAAGAATGCAGACGTGCAAAAAATATGACTCTTGAAGAGCTTGCAATGAAATATAACAGACGATTTGACGGCGGTTTAAGCAAGGGAACCTTGTCAAAATACGAAAACAACAAACAAGAACCTCTCGTAAGCGTGGTTACCAACCTCACCGAGATACTTGACATATCCTCTGACTATCTTCTCGGCAGGACAGATAACCCACAGCTTAATGATACACTTCCTTCATCCGACGAAAATAATAACGTGTATAATATCCCTGTCTTTGACAGCGTTTCTGCAGGATTTGGGAGACTTGCCGACAGCACCCCAAAGGATTTTGTGCCAACCTTTCTTCCCTATGGCTCCTCGCCTGATGAATATGTGCGGATAAATGTTTCTGGTGACAGTATGTCTCCACTTATTGATGATGGAAGTCAAATTCTTGTCAGACTTCAGCCAACAGCAGAAAACGGCTCGGTTGCGGTAGTCCTTCTTGACAATGAAGAGGCATTTGTCAAAAAGCTTAACTTCGGAATGAACTGGCTTGAGCTTGAATCTATCAATCCATACTATCCTGTTAAACGATTTGAAAATTCTGATATTTCCCGAATTACCATTTTAGGTGTGGTAAAAGAAGTTACAAAATATCTTTAATATATAATCCTTAATTATGCAAAAAGGGGCTGTTTAAAAAGAAACACTTTTTAAACAGCCCCTTTTCCAGGGGAAAGGAAAAATTGTTCCAGAATGAACAAACTTAGCCAAAGCTTATGCTTTGGGTTACCCGACGGCGTACTTGTGTACGCCGAGCGGCGAAGTTTGCTTATAGCAAAAAGGTCAAAATCTTAGAAAAATCGAATTTTATAAGATTTTTCATCGTTTCAAATAAAATATATTATTTTATCTGTTAGTGTGACCTGATTTTCTTACCTTTTTGCAGTCTGGACTATTTTAACATCCCCTTTTTTTCATATTGTCTAATTAAATAATATCACTCTTATAAGTCCCCCGTTTGCAACGGACTTATCAGCATATATCGTAGCAGGCTTTCCCAAAAGTTCTTCGGCATCAGACAGAGAAATATTCGCATATCCTTTACCTGATGAATTTTTCTTTATAAATTGAACGTCTGTACCAAGCCGATATACATCGTTACCCATCTTTATTCTGCTAAAATCAATTGCGGCCACTTTTGTTCCCGATTTAATGCAGATAAGTTTTTTCAACGAAGTAAGACTGCCCTGATTTATATTCATAGCAACAGCATTTCCAGCACTTATGTTTGACGCATAATTTGTTGAATAGGTTTTTGACTGACCGTTTGAGAATATTGTATAGCTTCCACTTGCACTAAAATCAGATACCTTTGAATTGTTTGCAGTAAGAATTCCGTAGGTGTAGTTTCCGCTTGTAACTCCCTCAACAATCAACAACGAAATATCCCCGAAAGAGCCTGAAGTGACAGCATAAATCACATTGCTTCCAGAAAGCTCATCAAGTGTAATTTCCTCAAAATCAATAACCTGAGCCATTGCTGTCCCTGTACGTGTATCAGGTGCATAGGTGCGTTCAAGAATTACACAATCCCTTGTAAGCCATTTGTCCCCTATCTTTCGATTGTTTTTATCTATTTTACCCTTAATGTCACTTGTCTTATTTAGCGTAACAAAAACAGCATTTCCGTCATTATCAAATGATATTTTTCCAACGTCACCAATTTTTGTACTGTAATCACCTGTTGTTTTATATCTAACAGTATTTCCCTCACCATTTAATATTGTTGCATATTTATACTGTTTTCCACTTTCAAAAATATCCTGTGACATCTCGGTTGTATACGAGAGCAATATTCCATATTCCACACCACTTGAACTATTCAGGTCAACAACATCTACTATTTTTCCGTCTCTGCCTAAAAGTGCAGTAACTGCTGACTTTAATTTATAACTTCCCGATTTTTCGCCAAGCTTATATGCAGCCGACCGTGTTTCAATTTCAAAAATATTCCCCGAAATATCAACGCTTGATACACTCGATTTACTTGGAAAAGCTTCGTTGTAAATACCCGAAAATCTGTCGCTGTAAAGATAAATGGTAGAATTGTCTGCAAGATAATATGCAACATCATACTGCGAAACAGCGTCCAGTGTTGCGCTTTCTCCGTTTTTAATAATCCTTGCATTGTCTATCTGGTCTTTTGACACACCAACCGTTTCAAATGCTTTGTATATGTCAGTACGGACAACTACCGCCTCGGTATAGCTTGCATCATTAAATAACAGATAGTCCACACTTCCCGTTTCACCATATACAATTGAAACCGCAGCACCGTCTTCAACACTGTTTTTAAAGCTTCCGTAACTGGTAATTGCTCCCTCGCTGTAAACAGGAGTACCATCTGTTACGCCAAGCGAGCGACTGTTTGAACCATTTTCAAAATATACAATTCCATCCACAAAACCTTCAACTGTGGTCATAATCTTTTTTGGGGTATAGGTTGTTGTAAAATTTATAACCTCCTGATTGTCATTAAGAACAAGCTCAACCTTTGTAAGCGGAACAAGATTAAGTTCTGTGTTTGCAAGCTTGTATGTTCCTCCGCTTGTTTTAACTTCATTTGATGCAAGACTTGCATCTTCATTTTTGGTTGCAATAACAAGAACCTCATCGGTCATATTGATATCCATTTTAGATATCAGTTTTTGTGTTGACCCGTTTAGCGAAGTCTGAAGAGCCCTATTTATCACAACAGCAAGATCGCCGCGTGTAATAAAGCTGTTTTCGCCAAGGTTTATTCCTTCAGTAAGCCCCAGCCCCCTTGCCTTTACCATATATGCATAGGGCCAATTGTCCCCCAAATCTTGAGTTGTATAATCCATTGCACGTAGAAGTACCGTCACTGCCTCAGCAAATGTAATCTTTTTTTCGGGCATAAAGAGGCCGTTGGGGTAACCAACAATAAGCTTGTGTTCTGCCGCCGTGTTTATATAACCATTGCCCCAGTGCGAAAGAGCAACATCATCAAATCGACGTGTACCTGCTTTGCTGTAAACCTCATCCTCAAGTCCCGAAACAAGAGTAATCATTTTTGCAAACTCTGCACGGGTTACGCTTTTTTCCGGGTTGAAATATCCTGCATACCCCGAAACAATACCATAGGTTGAAAGGGCTTCAACTGCGTCTGCATAGTACTTGCTGTTATCAACATCCTTATATGTCGATGCAAAAGCTGTAGGCATTATCATCAAAAGTATAAGTACGACCGAAATCACTTTTTTTATTATATTCATTTTTCTATTCCTTTCTTAATGTTAATCAGCATGAAGTGCATCTATCGGATTAAGCTTTGCTGCCTTGTTTGCAGGTGCCCAACCAAAGAAAATCCCGATTGCCGCCGAAAAGGCAAATGCACCAAGCATTACACCAAAGCTCGGGAATGCATTTATTCCCATTGCACCACCAAGTATTGATGTACCTATAACCGATAGAATAATACCAACCAACCCACCCATACAGCTTACCAAAGCCGATTCTATTAAAAATTGCGAAAGTATACTTGACCGTTTTGCACCGATTGCTTTTCTTATACCTATTTCACGAGTACGCTCGGTAACGGATACAAGCATTATATTCATAATGCCAATTCCGCCTACAACAAGTGAAATTCCTGCAATACCCGCCGTAAGAAGTGCCATCATGCCGGTAATTTCATCAAGTGCATCCATCATACTGGCAACGCTGACAACATTATATTCGTCCTCATCACCAAACTTACTGAATAAAAACCGTTTAAGTAGTGTTGTTGCGTCCTCGACACATTCAGCCGTAGCCGACCATACGGTATATGACCTGATTTTGCTTGTCCGGAAAAGTGTTCTTCCTGCAGAATACGGAACTATTATTAGATTATCCTCTGAGGTTTGTTCAGAATCCGAAATTTCGTCAAGAACACCCACAACCGTATAAAGCTCATTATTTATCTTAATCTTTTTGTCAATCGGGTCTTCAAACCCAAAAAGCTCCTGTGCATTGTAACTGCCGATAACTGCAACCTTTCTTCTTCTTTCAACATCAATTTCATTTATAAATCGTCCATTTACAACATCTCTGTTTTTTACCTCAAGATAATCTGCAGTAGTACCGGTAACTGATGAGGCTATGTTTGAAGATTGGTACTTAACTGTAGAATTAGGTCTGGTCATATTTGGCACGACATAAGAAATATAATCGGGATTTTCATCCATAAATTTCTGCATTTCCTCAAAGCTTACATACTTTGTGCTGTTTCTTCCCGTAAATGAAACAGTTATACTGTTTGCACCAAGGGATTCAATTGAATCCGTAATACTGCCTGTTGAGCCTTGAACAACACTTACAAGGACAATCACCGCACATACACCGATTATAATTCCAAGCATTGTAAGAAAGGTTCGCATCTTGCTTGCGGCAATACTTTTAATTGCCATTTTAAAAGCCTGTTTCAAATTCATTAAACTCTGGCCTCCTATACATTAACTTTCGACATATCACCGTCAACAAGAGAGTCAAAAACTATTTTCCCGTCTTTAATTCTTACAATACGTTCTGCCTCGTGAGCAATTTTGTTATCATGAGTAATCAAAATAACAGTTTTTCCCTCTTGGTGAAGCTCCTTAAGCATTTGAAGCACCTCAGCGCCGGTTTTTGAATCAAGAGCACCTGTCGGCTCGTCTGCAAGAATTATCGGTGGTCTTGCCGCAAGAGCACGGGCAATTGAAGCACGCTGCTGCTGTCCGCCCGAAAGCTCGGTTGGTTTGTGAAAACGACGGTCATAAAGCCCCACCCTTTCCAAGGCAACCTTTGTCATTTCTGTACGCTTTGATGCCGGAATCCCTGCGTAAATTAAGGGAAGCTCTACATTTTCTTCAACTGTAAGCTTTTGCAAAAGATTATATTGCTGAAATATAAACCCTATTTCCTTGTTACGTATTGCTGCCTGCTCGTCTTCTCCAAAAGTTGATACCTCGTGACCATCAATATAATACTCACCCGAAGTAGGTGTATCAAGGCAGCCTATCATATTCATAAGTGTAGATTTTCCCGAACCTGACGGACCAATAATTGCCACAAATTCATGGGGTCTTATTTTTAAGCTAACCCCGTCAAGGGCACGCACTTCGTTGTCACCCATCTTATATATTTTATACATATCTTTTATTTCAACAATATATTCCGATGCGGAAGTATTTTCAATTGCCATTATATCACCATCCATTCTCAAATATGACTGAAACACCTATCTTCCGCCCGGCATTCCGCCGCCTGTTCTGTTTCCGCCACTCACTCCTGACGGCATTCCTCCACCCGACATTCCACCACCATGAATTCCACTCATCATTGCAAAAAACGGATTGGTTGATTGTCCTGATGATGGGATGTATGCAATTGTTTCGCCTTCAGAAAGTCCTGAAATAATTTCAATGTTTGTTCCGTCGGAAATACCGATTACAACCTGTCTGATTTCATATCCATCCGGAATATTTGTTTTCCCTATTGCGTTACCACTACCTTTTTTTCCGTTTTCCGACGTTCTGTCACTTGGCATCTCTTGGGATATCTCAGGCATTTTACCCTCCGTCGTTCCTTCAGTTCTTTGAGGTGTTTCGTTCTTTTTCATACTATCTGTTGTTTTATTACTATGCTTCTTTCTATCCGTTTTCACAAGCACACTTGCATTGCTTCCGCGAACACTCATAAGTGCATCCTCAGGAATTGTAACAACATCATATGCTTCATTTATAAGAATATTTGCATTAACATTCATACCCGATTTAAGCTCACCCGGCTCATCAATGGTAAGCTCAACAGTAAAGGTTGTTACACCATCACCGCTTGAAACTCCCTCGCTTGCAATATTGGTAACCTTTGCCTCAAAAGAAGTTTCAGGTATTGCATCAGCATCTACAACAGCAGTTTGACCAAGCTTTATATTTGCTATATCAAGCTCATCAACAGTAATTGTAAATTTCATTTTTCTCATATCCGCAACAACCATCATAACAGTTGATGCATTTGAATTGTCGATTTTATCTCCTGCCTTACTGTTTTTGGTAATCACCGTACCCGAAATAGGTGATGTTATGTTGTAATTGTCAAGGGTTTTTTGATTTGATTTTACATTCAGCTGATTGCTTTTATGTGAGTTAACCAAAGATTTATTTGTAAGTCTTGCAATAAGCTGACCTTTTTGTACGTAATCGCCGTTTTTAACACTAATATATGATACCTCGCCCGACACCTCGGCTCTAACATCTGTTGTTGTACCACCCTGGATTGTACCTGAGCCGGCAGAATTTACATCTCCCGAAGCTGTATGTACTGTTGCGGCAAAGGTTGTACCGTCTGCTAATGCCCCAGGATTTTTAATTTCAATTTCAATATTTCTTACCACACTTCCATCTGTACCAAGGTCGGCATTCGCTGTATATTTGTGGGTAACTATGCCCGAAAGTGTTGTCATATAAAGTGCACTTGTTGCAGTAACTCTGTCCCCAACAGCTATTTTATTAAAATCACTTACCGAAAACGGAATGTCAATATTCATCTTTTCAGCATTATTTATTTTTCCTATAACCCCCGAACCAATATTGTTGCCTACCTCTAATTTAAATTCAGACAGCTTTCCGCTTGCAGGTGCATATATATTAAGGTTACTTACATTTTCAGCAGACTCTTCAAGGTTCATTTGTGCCCTTTCCATATTGAGCTGTGCATCCTCATCATCTATTTGATAAAGAGTGTCACCCTCTTCCACCATATCACCCTCTTCAAAGGGTGAAGAAATAATTTCGCCTCTTACAAGGGCTGTTATCTCATATCTTTCATATGGTTCAACAACACCACTTTGCTCAATTGTTTCGGTTATATTTCCGATTTCTGCCTGAACTTCAATGTAGCTTGTTTCTTTGTCTTTGTTATTTTTTCTTCCAAAAGCAAATGAACAAAGCATAGTCAAAACAAGTAATAATGCAACGATTAACATTATTTTTTTGGGCTTGGAAAGAACTTTAAATTTTTTCTTCCCTGCAATAAAAGCATTAACCAAAACTTTTTTTATTTTTCTAAAAAAATCTGCAATTTTCATTTTTGCCTCCAAGTCTGTATATATTTCCGTTATTTACTTAAAATAATAACACAAGATTGTGAATTTAATATGAAGAAAAATGAAATTTTTAAATAATATTTTAAATTTTTACAACGCTTTTTCAACATATTTTAACATATTTTAACACATTTTAAACAAGTTTTAGTTTATTTTAACCAAATATGATTATATTTTAACAAATAATTAAAATTTTGTTGAAATTTTTATTATTTTGTTGTAAAATTTTAGACATATGGTTTTAAATAGACAAACTGTTCTGATAAAGCCTCGGAACGCTTTGGCATATAGTATTAAAGGAGGAATTTATTATGGGAGAAATAAAAAAAATTGCAGTTATGACAGGCGGCGGAGACTGCCCCGGTCTTAACCCCGTTATCCGTGCCGTTACAAAAACCGCTATTATGAAATACGGTCTTGAAGTTGTAGGTATCAAGCACGGCTATCGCGGACTTTATCTTGGTAAAGAGGAATTTGTTGACCTCACTGTTGAAAAGGTTGAAGAAATCATTTCAAAGGGTGGTACAATCCTCTACAGCTCAAATAAGGATAATCTTTTTGATTATACTTATGAAGACGAAAACGGCAACACCTGCCACGGTGATGTATCAGATGTAGGTGTTAAGAACCTTAAAGACAACGGCATTGATGCCCTTGTTGTTATTGGCGGTGACGGTACTCTTACAAGTGGCCGTGACTTTGCACGTAAAGGTGTTAAGGTTGTTGGTGTTCCCAAAACAATTGATAATGACCTTGCAGGTACAGACACAACATTTGGTTATGACACAGCTGTTGCAATTGCAGTTGACGCAATTGACAGACTTAAGACAACTGCTGAATCACACAGCAGAATTATGGTAGTTGAAGCAATGGGCAGATATGCAGGCTTCCTTGCTCTTGGTATGGGTATCGGCGGTGCTGCTGATGCAATCTTACTTCCTGAAATTGATTATGATATCAATAAGGTTGCTGAAAAGCTTAACGAAAACTTTGCCCGCGGAAAGAATTACGCAATTGTAGTTGTTGCTGAAGGTGCAAAGCCAAAGGATGGCGAATTATTTATTTCAAAGGTAAGAGAAGACAGCCCCGACCCCATTCGTCTTGGCGGTATTGCAAATGTTGTTGCTGACCAGCTTGAAGAGCTTTGCGGTCACGAAGCACGTCCTGTTATTCTTGGTCATGTTCAGCGTGGTGGCTCACCTACTGCAAACGATAGAATTCTTTCAACAAGATATGGTTCACACGCAGTTGAACTTTTGATGCAGGGTAAGTTTGGCAACCTTGTTACCCTTGACGGCAACAAAATGTCATGCGAATCACTTGAAAACGTTATAGGTGCAAACAAGGCAGTTGATCCTGACGGCGAGCTCGTTAGAATCGCTGAAGCAACAGGCGTTTCATTCGGTAGATAATAGTTATTATCATAACAGGAAAGGGACTGAAAAAAGTTAAACTTTTTTCAGTCCCATCTTTTTTATTACACCCGTAATTATTTCATTATATCTATTTCTTTATTTTCTTGTCCTTTGCGTTTTGAACTATTTTTACATCACATTTTATGCCATAAATTGTTTTATCTTGTCAATATCTTTTATATCAACCAGAACATCTGCAAAAATCCCGTCTTCACGGTATTCTTCCGAAAATACTTTTCCATTTACACGTATCTGGCTTAAGACCCCCGCATCTGTATATGGTACAAGTATCTGAATCCGTCTTACTGTTGATTTAAGCTTTTCGCAAATAACATCAAGAAGTTTGTCCGTTCCGTAGCCGCTTTTTGCTGATATAAAGACGGTATCTTTACCCATAACAACTCCCCTGTCGTCAAGGATATCACATTTATTTGCAACAATAATCATCGGAATTGAACTTCCGCCAAGCTCATCAATAAGTGTTTTTGTAATATTCATCTGTTCTTCTGCCTCGTCTGACGAAATGTCACACACATTTAAAATTAAATCCGCATTCACTGCTTCTTCAAGAGTTGACTTAAAAGCCTCAACAAGATTATGTGGAAGTCTGCTGACAAGACCTACTGTATCAACAAGCATAACCGTTCTGCCATCAGGCAATTCAAGTGCCCTTGCCGTAGGGTCAAGAGTAGCAAAAAGCATATTTTCGGCAAGCACCCCTGCCTGAGTCAATTGATTTAAAAGTGTTGATTTACCCACATTGGTATAACCAACAATAGCAATTGTTGTTACACCATCCTTCTTCCTGCGTTTGTGAGCATATTCACGTCGTTTTGTAAGTTCCTTAAGCTGACCCTCAAGCTTTTCAATCCTATGTCGGATATACCGCTTGTCTGTTTCAAGCTTTGCTTCTCCCGGTCCACGAGAACCAATACCTCCACCTTGACGTGATAAAGCCCTGCCCATACCGGATAGTCTAGGCAATCTATATTTAAGCTGGGCAAGCTCCACCTGAAGCCGTCCCTCGGCACTTTTGGCACGCTGGGCAAAAATATCAAGAATAAGAGTAGTGCGGTCAATAACGGTTGCATCGACCGTTTCCTCAATATTACGCATTTGTGATGCAGTCAGCTCGTGATTGAATATCACCATTTCAACATCATTATTTTTACAAAAATCGGCTATTTCCCAAAGCTTGCCTGTACCAACACAGGTTGCCGCTTCAAAGGCAGGCATTTTCTGAACAAAGTGAGCAATTACCTCTGCTCCGGCAGTTTCTGCAAGACTTTCAAGCTCGTCCATTGCTCTAAGCATATCAAACTCACCTGTATCAACACCACAAAGTACTGCGATGGGTTTATCTCGATTTTGTTGCAAGTCTATAAGTTCTGACATAAATTTTCCTTTCAAAAACTCTTATTTTTTAAGGCTGAGATACTTGCTGATTACATTTGCTGCAACAGGTGCCGCAGTATCACCGCCGCTTCTGCCATCATTTTCAAATATAACCGCAACGGCAATTTCAGGGTTTTCGGCAGGTGCAAAGCCAATGAACCACGAATGATCCTTATCATTCTCGTTTTCTGCAGTGCCCGTTTTCCCAGCAACAGTAACTCCTCTCACCCCGGCTCTTGTACCTGTGCCTGATTTAACAACTTCTATCATCTGTGTTTTTATATATTCAGCACATTCTGCCGAGATTATATTGCCAAGATTTTTTTTGCGTGCATTTTGAAGCACAGTATTATTTTTTGTAATACTGTCAACAATATACGGTTTCATCATATTTCCTCCGTTTGCAATAGTCGAACAAATCATTGCCATATGCATAGGAGTCATAAGGAGCTGACCCTGACCGATTGATACAAGTGCTGCATCTGTATCGGACATTTTTTTGTATTCAATTCGGCTTTTTGCAATGTCAAGGTCAAATTCAAGCTCTTTATCTACACCAAATCTTGTTGAAATTTCATCAATTTTTTCACTTCCAATTTCAAATCCAATATCGCAAAAAACCTGATTGCTTGAAACCTTAAAAGCCTTTTCGAGGGAAATCTCACCGTATTTTTTCCCATTATAATTTTCAACCGTTACATTACCTGTTTCAAACTTACCTATATCATCAAAGATTTTACCTTGCATTCCGTTTTCATAAGCCGCAGCAAGTGTAACTGTTTTGTAGGTTGACCCCGGTGGATAAAGTCCCTGTATTGCACGGGAAATAAAAGGCGAATTTTCGTCTTCAACAATATCCCCCCATTTTTTCTCAAGGCTTGCAGAATTGGGGTCAAAATCCGGAAGGCTGACCATTGCAAGTACTGCACCGGTCTTTGGATTCAATGCCACCAAAGCACCGCGTCTGCCTTGCATCTGATTGTATGCATATTTTTGAATTGAATTGTTTATTGTAAGATTAATGTCAAACCCTCTTTTTTTATCACCCTGAAAAATATCAAAGTCACCCTTGCCTAAAAGTTGGCTGTCAAAACTGCGTTCAAGCAAGCTTTTTCCGTATACCTGCGAGCAATAACCTATCACGTGACTATACAACCGTCCTTGAGGATAATTTCGGCTGACCTTTCCCGATTTATCCTCAATTGTCTCTGCAAGAACAATCCCTTCCGAGTCAAAAATTGAACCACGGGTTATATACCTTTCATCATCCCATTGCCGACGGTTATATGGATTGGTTGCAACCGCCTCTGCCTGAAACATATTGAAATATAAAAGATAACTTAAAAGTGCAAGAAAAAGTGCTGAAATTGCAATCAGGACACGAATAATTTTCTTATTTGTCATTTTCTGCACCTCCACGTCTTACTTCAAGTGCCGATATTGCCTGCATTATTCCAAGAGAAGCAAAGCTTACAACAATCGATGTTCCTCCATAGCTGACAAAAGGCAAGGTTATGCCCGTAAGTGGAATAAATTTTATGACACCACCAATGATAATAAATGTCTGGAATGCAAACATAAGGGTAAGTCCCAGACCGACCGCTTTGTTGTATGAGTTTTGAGTGTTGAGGGTAATTTTGAAGCAACGGTACGCAAATAAGAAGTACAAAATAATAATCGCAGCACCACCAAAAACACCAAGCTCCTCACATATTGCAGAAAAAATAAAATCTGTATGTACCTCAGGAATATAGTCCGGGGCACCATTACCAAGACCTCTGCCAAAATATCCCCCCGAAGCAATAGCAAACAAAGATTGAGCGATTTGATAGCCCGTATTGGGAACATCATTCCACGGATTAAGCCACACATTCACACGAACCTGTATATGATGCAAAAACAAATACCCAAGGCAACCTACAACAATTGCAGCAAGCATATTGATTGGCAAAAACCATTTTGTATCTTCGTACACATATATCATAAATATAAATATCAAAAATGCAACAAGAATTGTCCCCCAGTCACGCTGAAAAACAAGAAATAAAATATATGTATATGTTACAATTCCTGTCATCAAGGTCGGGGAAATATGCAAAAAAGGCTTGCTCCAGCTGCCCGAATATTTGCAGGCAAGGAACATAATATAAAGAATTTTTATAATCTCAGCAGGCTGAAAATCAATAGGTCCCAAATCAATCCAGTTTCTTGAGCCATTTACCGTCTTTCCGAAAATCAGGGTCAAAACAAAAAGTGTAATCCCGAAAACCGCATACAAAAACCAAAGCCTGTTCCAGAAACGGATATTATAAAATATGCAATAGGTAAGAAAAAACACAATCCCACCAACCGCAATCCACAAAATCTGCCGTGCACCCATAACAATATTAAGCCGGCAAAGCATAAGAACACCGACCGTCATAAGCATAAAAGCAATAAGCACCAAAAACTTATCGCCCATACTGCACAAAACAAGAATTGAATAGATAAGTACAAAAAGACCCAAAAATCCAAGCCCTACATAAAGGACATTAATCTGCCAGTCATTTGAAGCACACAGCAGGGTAAAGCCGATTACACTCATTAAAACCATAAGGTAAGCGGGCAATTTGTAGTTTGCCGATTTCACCTTTACCCCTCCTCAAAAATCACACGAAGTCCACCAAAAAAGATTTCATCGCCATCATGCAGCTGTTTAACCTTTTTGAGCCGTATCTCATTTAAAAATGTTCCGTTTTTACTTCCCATATCGCCGATATACCAAGCACCATCATCATACCAAACTTGAAAATGCTCAACCGATAAATACATATCCTGAATTGAAATATCACAATCCTTGCCTCTGCCGATTATTGCACCTTTTTCGCTTATCTTATACCACGATTTCATTTTGCTTTGTGCAGCTTCTTTCGATTTTACCGTACGCAGCTTTGCAGACGGAGGAATATATTTAACTGTTTTCTCTTCTTCATCAACCGGCTCATCATCATTAATTTCCTCGTAAGCCTCATCATCTTCATATTCATCAAAATCCTGCTCGCCACGGTTAGCTTTTTTTATATCCATATAAATAAGAGCAATAACACTGAAAATAAACAAATATATTATTGTGGTAAAAACATAACTAAGCATTGATGAAACAAGTGAATAAACCGACATATCTCCGCCTCCTTTTTTAAGAACAAAGCGGATTCGCCGCTCGCCGCAGGCGGCGGTCGCAGCATATACGCTTTGTTTGCCCATATGCATTTCGGCAAAGCCAAAAATCTTGTACGGGCATAAAATTGACGTTTTTGTTTAATAGGAAATTACACTATTTCCTATTAAACAAAAATACACCAAAAGGGGTGTCAAATTGCGACAACCCCTTTATTTTAAAAACTATTCGGTCTCAGTATCAGTATTGACAGTGTCTTCTTCGGGTGCACCAAAGTAATAATTAAAATCTATTGTTGGTTTCATATTATCATATATGCCTTTTTTAATTCTGACATCAGTTGTCTTTTGAAGCATACCGATATAATCATCAGCAGAAAAAGCTCTTTCAATACGCTTTATAATATGATAACCATATGGAGTCTCAACCAGCTCGCTGGTACCACCTATTTCCAAAGCAAAAGACGCATCTGCAAACTCCTGAACCATTGAACCATCGTTAGCAAAGGTGTAACCCTTGTCGGTTGCACCGGGGTCGTCATTGTATTCATCAATCAGCTTGTCAAAGTCATCACCGGCTTTAACCTTTGCAAGAACCTCTTCGGCTTCCTTTTTAGATTTTGCCTTTAACTCATCAGTTATATTACCATCTTCATCTTTTTCAAATTCTACAAGGATATGCTTAACGGTAACCTTATCATCACCATAAAATGCATTTAACTTTTCAATTGATGCGTATTTGGTTACATCCTTTTCAATATCCTCGTATATCTTTTGCATATACATCTGAATCCGCTGAAGCTCGTAAAGAGTTGCTTCGTTTGCATAACCGCTTTGTTTAAGAATTTCGTCAAATTCGTCACCGTAATTTGCTTTTTGCTCGGCAATCCAGTCGTCAATTTTCTTTTTGTCCGCATCATCAAGAGCTATGCCGTTTTTCTCACCCTCAGCAATTACTGCATAGATAGGAATCAATGTTTCAATTGCCATACCCTTTGCAAACTCCAGATAAGAAAGTCCCGATGTTTCATCAATTTTATTCCAGTCAAAGGAATTTATATCTGTAACCTCGCCCATCTGCAAAAGTGTGTATACACAATTTAAAGCCGAAGAATTTACAACAAAATTAAGAACATCCTTGTCAACCTTTGCACCATTTATTTTAGCAACAGTATTTTTATTTCCTGTAATATTGTCAACAAGCGAAACAACAGGATTTTGATACTTTATGTTATCTGTTTTAAGCTTAGCCCAAAAACCCTCGCTATTTTCTTCAACAGAAAGAGGCTTGTTTACAATTGTGTTGCTTCCAAATCCCTCAGTATATGAAATGCTGAGCGCCGCAATTGCAAGAACAAGAACAATGGCAATTGCTGTAATTATGCCACGCTTTTTTCTGCGTTTTTTTGCCACAAGAATTGCCTGAAATTCCTCTTCGGAAAGTTCCTCACTTTCTTTAACCACAGCTGATTCTTCCGCCGGACATTCGCCGTTTTCATCTTCGGTTTTCCACTCATCACCGATTATATCTTCTTCACAAGCATCTGGGGCTTCAGTTTCTTCACCCTCAACCATTTCTGCCACCTCATCAACTACAGATGTTTCTTCGGTTTCTAACGCTTCGACTGTTTCTTCAACAACATTTTCTGTGTTTTCAGAACCTTCCTGCAAAATTTCATCTCTTTTATTTTCGCTTTCCATAACTATCCTCCGATTATGTTCTTAAGCCAAGGGGAGTTGAACCTTAACTTAACTACAGTATACACTATGTTTTATATTTTTTCAATAAAATCTTTAATAATATTTAAATATTCTTTTGAATTTGTAGTTTTGGGCATTTTGTAAATAATTTTAGGCTTTTTTCCATTTCTTAACTGCACATTTCCCTTCATAAACTCGTCACCAACAACAAGTCCTGCCAAATCAGGCGAATTTTCAGGGTCAAACAAAAGTGTAAGGCTTTGTTTATCACCTTTTACCTCTGTAAAGTTCCGTGCAGCAGCCATTTTACGTATAAGTGAAAGCTGCATAAGATTATCTACCGAATCTACAACATCACCGTATCTGTCAAGCAGCTCATCACATACATCTCTTAAATCTTCCTCGGTTTCAATTGCCGCAATCTTCTTATACGCAGCAATTCGATGATTATGGGCAGCTATATACTTTTCAGGAATATACGCATTAACCGGTAAATCAATGCTGCACTCGTTCTCGACTTCAAGTGGTTCGCCTCGTAATTCACTTACACTTTCAGCAAGTAAACGGCAGTACATCTCATAACCTACGCTTTCCATATGTCCACTTTGCTGAGGACCGATTACGTTACCCGTACCTCGGATTTCAAGGTCTCGCATTGCAATTTTGAAGCCTGAACCAAATTCGGTAAATTCACGAATTGCACGAAGCCTTTTTTGTGCATCTTCGTTTAAAACCTTGTCACGTCTGTAAGTCAGATATGCGTATGCAAGCCTGTTTGAACGTCCTACTCTACCTCTTAACTGATAGAGCTGTGCAAGACCAAGCCGGTCCGCATCCTCAATAATAATAGTATTTACATTTGGAATATCCAGACCTGTTTCGATTATTGTGGTACAAACAAGTACATCGATATCCCCATCAGACATATCCATCATAATATTTTCAAGCTCACTCTCGGACATCTTGCCATGAGCCATAGCGACCCTTGCTTCGGGCAGCATTTTTTCAATATTAAGAACAGTTTTTTCAATTCCCTGAATACGATTATGGAGATAATAAACCTGACCGCCACGTTCAAGCTCTTTGGAAATTGCTTCACGGATAATATCATCATCATATTCCATAACATACGTCGCAACGGGATATCTGTCGCCTGGCGGCTCTGCAATAACGCTCATATCACGTATTCCCGTCATTGACATATGCAGCGTTCTTGGTATGGGAGTTGCGGACAAGGTAAGCACATCAATTTCCTTTTTCATTTCCTTTATACGTTCCTTATGTGCAACCCCAAATCGTTGTTCTTCGTCAATAATAAGAAGTCCAAGCTTTTTAAATTCAACCGTCTTTTGCAGAATTTTATGTGTTCCTATAACAATATCGCACTCACCGCTTTTAAGCTGTTTTATTGTGTTTTTTTGCTGCGTGGGTGTTGAAAATCTTGACAGACACGAAATATTCACAGGATAGTCCTTCATTCTTTGTCTAAAGTTGTTGTAATGCTGATTGGCAAGTATTGTTGTTGGCACAAGGTACGCAACCTGATACCCGTCCATTACAGCCTTAAACGCCGCACGCATAGCAACCTCGGTTTTTCCATAACCAACATCACCGCAAAGAAGTCTTTCCATGGGGTGAGGCTTTTCCATATCCGCCTTTACTTCACTTATACACCTGAGCTGATCATCAGTTTCATCATAAGGGAACGCAGCCTCAAAATCATGCTGCCACTCGGTATCTTTTGAAAATTCAATACCTTTTATTGCTTCTCTTTGGGCATATAACTCAATAAGTTCTTTTGCCATATCTTCACAGGAAGAACGCACCTTCTGCTTTGCACGGTTCCAATCCTGACCACCAAGGCTGTTAAGCCTTACCTTTGCCCCGTCACCCGAGGTATGCTTATAAATAAGATTAAGCTGATCCGCCGGCACATAAAGGAAATCGCCACCCTTATATACAACCTTGAGGTAATCCTTTTGAACCCCCTCAACAGTAAGACGCTGTATGCCCATATACTGTCCTATACCGTGGTTTTTATGGACAATATAATCTCCCACCGAAAGGTCTGTAAAGTTGTCAATTTTATTTTTACTGTCCACCTTGAAACGATGTCTTTTACGACGTTCACCGCCAAAAATTTCACGGTCACTTATTACAACGGTGCGAATAAGTGGGTATTCAAAACCACGGGCAAGGCTGCCATGAGTAACCAGAATTGACCCTTCGGGTAAAAGCTCATCAAATTTATCGGCAAGCTGTGCAGGAAAGCCTTCGTCATCAAGCTGTCTGACAAGATTTTCTGCTCGGTGTCTTGAACCGGCAAGAATAATAATTCTGTATTTTGTATTTTTGTAAAATTTAAGGGCATCATAGAAAAACTCCATTTTGCCACCATAATTATTAAGACTTTTTGCCGTAACATTAACAAGGGTTTTAGGACTAAATTCTCCGCCTGTGTGAGAAAGCGGACACATATATACCATTCCCATACCGGTCATGGTCTTTAATGCGTTTGAAAAATCATTACTGTATTTTGCTTTTCCGCCTCCACTTAATATTCCCCGTTCAATTAAATCCTTCAAAGTTTCACTTTGCCGAGCCGCATCTCCTTTGATAGTTTCCGAGATATGTGCAGGGTCGTCAAGAAAAACGATATAGTCGTCTGTTAAATAATCAAGTATTGTAGGTATTTTTTCAGGATAAATTTCAGGTATATATTTATCTCTTGACGGAAATGCAACACCTTCGCTTATTCTCTCAATATCACGTTTCAATGCATTTAAAAGCTTTATCGTTACTTCGTCCTGTTCTTTCTCCTCAAGCTTTTTTACTCTTTTTGAAAGTACTTTTATTACTCTGTCACGTGTTTCAAAATCTGTTACAATCTCATCAGCAGGTGTTATCCTTGCCGATGTAATTTCCTCGGTTTCCTGAACAGTTCGTTGTGTTTCAGGGTAAAATCTACGCACCGAATCAACAACACAGTCGAAAAATTCTATTCTGAAAGGCATTTCAGACCAGAATGGAAAAAAATCAAATATACCCCCTCGTATGCTGAATTGACCTCTGCCCTCCACCATATCTTCTCTGTGGTATCCAAAATCAACCATCAATTTTGCAAGCTCATCAAGCTCAATTTCATCATCAACAGACAAGGTTAATGCACGTCTTTCATATATTTCCTTTGATACTGTGCAGCTAAGCAAAGCTGAAACAGTTGTAACCACAGCATATTCCGAAGGACTTGTCAAAAGCTTGTCAACAACTTCAAGCCTTTTCTTTTTTATATCCGTTGCAGATGCTTCAATATCATAAAACAGCAAATCCCTGCCCGGAAAGAAAACGACATTTCCGTTATAAAAACAACTCAAGTCTTCATAAAGCTGACGTGCCTGTGTTTCGTTGGCAGCAACAATTAATGGTTTTTTTCTACATTTTTCCGACACACAAAAAGAAAGATGTGACCTTACCGAATCACATACTCCCATAGCACTAACGGGGGACCTACCTTTAAGTAGCCCCCCTGTTATTTCTTCAAATTCTGCAAGACTGTCTGCAATTTTAATAAAACCGTCCATTGTTCAAATCCTTAAAAATTAATTAAACGAAGACATCGCTTTTTCAATACCGGCTTTTATAATCTCCCCAACCGCATCGGCTGTCTTTATCGCCATCTGAATAAGCTCTTTTATCTCTGTCTTGGTGAACTTTCCCAAAACATAATCTGCTAAATCATAATCGGGATTTTCAGGACTACCAACTCCAATTTTTATACGGGGAAAATCCTCACTTCCAAGCTGATATATAATACTCTTCATTCCATTATGTCCACCGGCACTACCCTTTGCCCGAATACGCATTTTGCCTACCGGAAGCGAAACATCGTCATATATAATTATTATTTGTGAATTTTCAACCTTATACCAAGATTTAAATTCACGAATTGACTCACCGCTTAGATTCATAAAGGTCTGGGGCTTTACAAGAACAACCTTTTCACCTTCAATGTTACCTTCACCGTAAATTGCATTAAATTTTGCTTTTTTTATGTCAATTTTATATTTTGCAGCAACAGCATCAAGGGCATCAAAGCCCATATTATGACGTGTACCGACATATTTTCTTCCCGGATTTCCAAGACCGGCAATTATATACATATTATATTCCTCTCCTGAAAATTACTGTGATTTAACCTTTGTCCAAAGCTCAGCACAGTATTTCTTTGTTTCGGTATCCTGATATCTGAAATACTCATCCTTTTCATATTCCTGTCTTGGAACATAAGCACTATTACCATTATATGTGGTTTCCTTAAGTTCTTCAAATACAAACTGAACCGATGAAGTATATCCTACTGCTTCAGAATTACGCATTGCATTTTCAGGTGTAATCATAAAATCAATAAATTTATGTGCAAGCTCAACCTGTGCACTGTCTTTTGTTATTACCATACCGTCAATCCAGGTATTTGTGCCAATTTCAGGCTCATAATAACCAAGGTTTTCATTTTCAGACATAATATATGCAGCATCGCCCGAATAAACAATAGCCATCGCTTTGTTACCCGATATCATACTGTCAATAACCTCATCGCCTACATATACAGGATTCATAATATTATTCTGCTCAACAAGCCAGTTATACGCCTCATCAAGCTGCTTTTTGTCCGATGTATTAAGTGAATAACCTAAAGCCTTAAGGGCAATCATAAATGAATCGCGTTCTGAATCATACATATAAATATTATCTGCATATTTTGGATTTTTAAGAACTTCCCAGCCCGCCTGGAGGTCTGTTTCAGGAACAACCGTCTTATCATAAAGTATACCCACAGAACCCCAAAAATACGGAATGCTGTATCGATTTTCTTCGTCAAAGGGTCTTGAAAGAAGACCGGGAATTATCTTGTCCATATTGGTAAGCTTATTTTTGTCGATTTCCTGCAAAAAGCCTTCCTTGGCAAGACGTTCAATCATATAATCAGACGGAATAATAACATCATATATTTCACCGCTCATAACTTTTGTATACATAGATTCGTTTGAATCAAAGGTTTCATAAATAACCTTACAACCGTTTGCTCTTTCAAAATCACGTAACAATGATGTATCAATATATTCTCCGGCATTATAAACTTTAAGCACAGGCTTATCACTTCCGCAGCCAGTAACAGCAACAATCATCATTATCAAAACTAAAGAAATTGCTAATTTTTTCATCTTATGAAACCTTCTTTCTTTTTAATTTAGGAATAACATTTACAATAATAACCGCAATAAATATTACCAGAATAACAATTGTAGATAGTGCGTTAATTGTGGGATTGGTACGTTTTGTCATATTATAAACAATCATTGATATATTCATAACACCGTTTCCGCTTACAAAATACGAAATAACAAAATCGTCAAAGGACATTGTAAATGCAAGCAGAACACCGGCAACAATACCCGGTTTAATCATTGGTATTATAACCTTTATAAGAGCCTGCCAGGGTGTTGCCCCAAGGTCCATTGCCGCATTTGCAATATTTACATCAAGCTGACGTACCTTTGGATACACACTTGTAATCACATATGGCGTACAAAAGGATATATGTGCAAGCAGCATTGTAAAATATCCTTTTTCAAGCTTAATTGCTGAAAACAAAAGCATAAGTCCAATAGCTGATACTATTTCAGGATTCATAATCGGAATATTGTTTATATTTATAATCCATTCCTTTATAATTTTACGGTTTTTTGAAAGACCTATTGCAGTTATCGTACCAAGAACCGTGGATATGGCGGTTGCAAGAACAGCAATACTGCACGACACCCATACCGCAGACATAATTTCAGAATTATTTATAAGCTCGGTATACCACTTCAGCGAAAAACCCGTAAACTTCGTCAGGGATTTTGACGAGTTAAAGGAAAATATCATTGTAACAAAAATCGGAATGTAAAAAAACGCAAAACACAAAAAAACATACAGTCCTTTTGAAATTTTTGCAAGTCTTCTCATCTTCACGCCTCCCCTCTTTAATTCTCGCCTGTATCAATTTTCTTCATCCACCGTATTGCAATAAGAATTATTGCAGCAAGAAGAATTGAAATTGCACTTCCAAAGTTCCAGTCACCAATCGAAACAAATTGATTTTCAATAAGATTTCCTATCAGTACATACTGTCCGCCACCAAGCAGCTTGGGTATTACAAAGGTGGAAATTGACAGCAAAAATACCATTATAATTCCATTTAAAACACCGGGAATTGACAACTTGAATACAACCCTGAAAAACGTCTGAACAGGATTTGCCCCAAGGTCATAAGCCGCTTCAACATAGGACTTATCCATTTTACTCAAGGAAGTATGTATAGGAATTATCATAAACGGCAGAAAGTCACAAATCTGACCTATCATAACGGCAAAATCAGTATACATAAGCGACAGCGGAGCTATTCCTATTTTGTCTAAAAAAGCATTTAAAAGCCCGTTTTCTGATAAAATGCTTATCCACGCATATGTCCGAAGCAGCATATTTATCCACATTGGTACAGTAACAAGCAAAATCAGTATACTTTGCGTTGTTTCTTTACATTGTGCAATTATGTATGCCAGCGTATAACCAAGCACAAGGCATATGCCCACTGTCAATATTCCAAGCTTAATTGACTTAAGAAATACATTCAAATATACCGGTTCGGCAAATCTTTTGAAATTTTCAAAGGTAAACTGAATATTAACCAAAGAGTTTCCGCTGTTTGTAACAGCATATAAAAGCATAATCAAGAGTGGAATTACTATCATTACTGCTGACCACGCTATGTACGGCTTAACAAGATTTTTAAAATATTTCAAAAACGGTTCCTCCCTCCAAATAATTGTAAAGAAAAACTAAACCATTTTCCACATAACATGTATGTCCTCAGGTCCAAAGCTAAGTCCGACTTCAAGACCAACCTCAAAGAAATCTGTGGTGTGTATCATATACTGTCTAAGCTCTGTTCTTACCATAATTTCATAGTGTACGCCCTTAAATACAACACTTTCAACCACACCTGTAATTTTGGCACCATTCGGCATTACAATATCAATATCCTCAGGACGAAGAACAACCTCTACTTCCTCGTTGTCCTTAAAGCCTTTGTCAACACATTCAAACTCATATCCATCAAACGAAACCAGACAATCCCTTATCATTGTTCCTTCAATAATATTTGATTCACCTATAAAGCTCGCTACAAATCTATTCTCAGGCTCATTATATACATCTATGGGTGTTCCAATCTGTTGAATATCGCCGTCGTTCATAACAACCACTGTGTCAGACATGGACAAAGCTTCTTCCTGGTCATGGGTTACATAAATAAATGTAATACCAACTTCTTTTTGAATTTTTTTAAGTTCAGTCTGCATTTCTTTGCGAAGCCTTGCATCAAGTGCACCCAAAGGCTCATCAAGCAAAAGAACCTTTGGTTCGTTAATCAATGCTCTTGCAATTGCGACACGCTGCTGCTGACCACCCGAAAGCGAAGTCACATCTCTTTTTTCAAAACCGCTCAAACCAACGAGTTCAAGCATCTTTTTAACCTTTTGCGCAACAACTGATTTTTCAGTCTTTTTTATATTCAATCCAAAAGCAATATTTTCAGCAACGTTAAGATGCGGAAAAAGTGCATATTTCTGGAATACTGTATTTACCTCCCGCTTATACGGCGGAAGCTTTGATATCTCAATGCCGTCGAACAAAAGCTCACCGGTATCAGGTTCATCAAAACCAGCAATAATACGAAGGGTTGTAGTCTTACCGCAACCCGATGGTCCAAGAAGCGTAAGGAACTCATTCTCATAAATTTTAAGATTAATTCCTTTAAGAACCTGTTGTTCATCAAAGGTTTTTGTAATATTTTTTAATTCAATCAAGCTATTCATATATATTCTCCAATCCATTTAATCTAAAAGATTGTAAAACACTAACAACTTATTATACATAATAATCTTAATTTAATCAAGTATTTTTGCAAAAATAACCTAAATTCTCCGTTTTAGTCTGTTTTTTCTTTTTTATGTAACCTTCTGTCAAATCTTATCATATGATGTAGTGTAACACCTATATCCATTTAGAAAGGAATGAAAGAAATTGGCAAACTTGTCTTTAAATATCCCTGAAGGCTACGCATATGTACCCATTCAGACCGCCAATGACAGAAATCTTTATTCTCCTGAAGCCGGACTTATGCGAGGCACTATCTTCCCTACACTTGATCTTCCATTAGGTGTTTACGGAAATCAGGATTTAACACGGGAGGTAGAAAGATAATGAACGAACGTAACAATCTTATGAAACAGATTATGGAATATTCCTTTGCGGCATATGAATGGAATTTGTATCTTAACACTCATCCAAACTGCCGTATGGCACTTGGCTATTTCAAGGAAATGACCAAAAAGGCAAACGAACTCAAAAAACAATATGTAGAAAAATTTGGACCAATAACCGCATCAGACGTAAACAGCGATACCGAATGGACCTGGGTGCAAGAACCATGGCCCTGGTCACTTTAAGGAGGTAATAACTTATGTGGAGTTATCAAAAAAAATTACAGTATCCTATTAACATTAAGAACCCAAATCCCAAGCTTGCAAGCTTTATCGCGAGCCAGTATGGTGGCAAATACCGTAACTGCTTGAGCAACTTTATTAATGTTTCCAAAATATAAAACTTAGTCGTTTTCCATCTTTTCCGCCCTTGATTATTTCTTTAAATATTGTTCGCACCATTTTATTTTTGTCTGTGTTACTAACCTTTGAATCGTTTAAGATTTCGGTGAGCCTTCTCAATTCTTTTTCATCTAACTGAACTTCTTCCTCCGGTTCTTCCTCAACAATTGTTTCCAGCATATGCTTCAATTCTTCTATTTCTTCTTCAATAGATTTCTTGCTTTCTTTGTACTCATCAAGGGTATCAGCACCATCCATATATGCTATCTTTGAACGTTCTAAACGTTGCTCAAGTCTTTTTATTTGCCCCTTAATAATTGTATTGTCATCAGACACAGTTGTTTTCTCGGTATCTCCAGGTTCTGCAAAACTTAATACTACATTCGGAAGTTCTATTTGAGATAAGATATCAAGGGTAATTTTAGCCAATTTATCTGCCTTAATATAGCCGACACCTTCACATGTGCCACGGCATCTGTTTGAACATCCGAAAAATCCTCCCTGATTGGATAACACCGCTCCACACTTTTCACATCTTATGATACCGGTAAGCCAATGAGATATATCTTTTCTGTCAGCATTATAATACTTACCAAATTTTTCTTTTTGTAACTTCATTCTCTCAAAAACTTTATTCCATGTTGCAATGTCAATTATAGGAGTATGCGTACCGTCGCTTATAATAGCAGTATCAGCAGTATAATTTCTAGATAACTTGCCGTCAGGATTCCAACGTATTTTACCTATGTACACGGGATTGTTCAGCCAGTATTCAATTGTACGATTTTCTATTTTATTGCCTCTATGCGTTCTTATTCCCATGGCATTTAATGATTTTGCAATCGTCAGATAACCTTTACCGTTTGCGTAATCATTGAAAACTTTACGGACAACCTCTGCTTCTTCAGGAACAATGACATACTGACCGTTTTCTATTTTATAACCAAAACCCGGTATTGAAAGTACTCCGCCTCTTTTGGCTTTCTCTGTCATTCCTCGTTTAACTTCTTCGGCAAGATTGATGCTATAGTACTCATCCATTGCCTCAATCATTGCTTCAAAAAGTATTGCCATCTTGTCGTCACCAACATCTTCACTAATAGAAACAACATCAATATTCAGTTCTTTTCTGAGCATCGACTTGTAAACAACACTATCTTCTCGGTTCCTTGCAAATCGGCTGAACTTCCAGACCAAAATTACATCAAACGGCTTTGGTTTGCGCTTTGCTAATCCTATCATTGTATTAAATGCAGGTCTTTTTTTAGTATTTCTACCACTAATACCTTCATCAAGAAAAATGAAATCTTTAGGTAATAACATTTGATTTTTTTCTGCATAGAGTTTGATTTTTTCCAACTGACTGTCAGGACTAAACTCAATCTGATCATCGGTAGAAACTCTTATGTATGCTGCCGCCACTTTCATTTAGTTATCCTCCTTTCTTGAAAAACGGCAACTATTTATTCCATATTATAATTATAGCAAAGCCGCCTTTTAAATCAAAATTTTTGTTCTGAAATCATTATTTTTTTTTTGTAATATTCGCTCAAGGCTCGTGCCTCCATTTCTTCTTTCCATTCTTGCTTATTTTCTTCGTTTAAATTTAAAGATTTCACATTTTCATCTTCATCACTTTCTATGAAGACTTCGATACAATATTCATTCAATCTACACCACCTCTCTTAATTTTATGTTTTAAAAATTACTTAAATACTGTTTTTGAACACAAAAACGACCGGTATTTACCGATCGTTATAACACAAAAGCGACTGACTGCCGTCAGCCGCTTTATACTTATTTATTATAGATTCATAGAATCAACAAATTCTGTAATACTTTTATACACCTCGTTATCCAAATCTGGATATTTTTCCAAAACGGAGTTTGTCCAATCAGGACCGTGTCCACCAACATCCTTTATAAAGCATTCTAACTCCCCGACAGGAACAATAAATATGCCATTTTCTTTTAATAATTCATCAAGTTTTCTATATGATGATGTTGCGGCTCCAGCTGGAAGAGCAGAAACTCCCGAATTTTTTATCGCCTTCCATTTAGAAATTATAGAGACAATATCTTCAATTTCTCCTATTTCACGCTTACTTAAATCCGTAGAAGTTGAGCCATCTAAAATTTGATTTATTGATGATTTAGCAGAATTTCGATTAATCTTTTCTTTTGGACTGTGAAGATTCGATACAATGTTGTTGTAATCTGCAACTACAGAATCAAAGTTTATGCCACAAGACTCTACAATACCACTAAATACAGTTTTATCGTTTAAAACATCAATATCCGTAATTAACTTTACATCAATATTTAATGATTTAAGTGCTGTAATGATCCTTGCCATACGATGTTTTCCGCCACAGTGGATAAAAAGTGTTTCGGAATATTTTTGTTGTTTTTGTTTTATATAGCTTTCGACTATTGAATACATTTTACAATCCGAATCACTTTCGCAAAGAACAACAGATTTATGAAAAAGGCTTGCCATAATGTTCGAATACTTTAAAAGTGGATCATTCCATACTTGATTAAATTCTGCATTATTAAGTATTGAAAATTTATTAGTATCTTCTTCACGTGTAATTCGTACGATTTTAATTCGCTCTGGGCATACTTCCAACAACCCTTTAATTATTTCTTCGCTATGCGTGGAAATAAAAGCTTGCTGCTTATCGGATAATGTTTGACCTATAATTTGTCCCATAATTCTCGCCTGTGGAGGATGTAAGAATGACTCTGGTTCGTCAATCAAATATGTACAGTAGTAATCAAGCATTAAATACAAAAGAATACCAGTAAAGCTTTTAATTCCATCGCCTTGATTTTGAACTTGCTTGTATGCTGAAAGTATTTTTGCATACTCCTCTTGACGAGATTGTTCATCCTCATATTCTCCGTTTAATTGAACTGGCTTTCCTATACACAGAGGTATTATGGAGCCAAATTGTGTGTTGGGTGTTATTTCAATATCAAACGCCTTTTTGAAACTACTCGAGAGCCACTTTCGATATTTACTATCAAATGCAGCATAATGAATCGGGTGTTTTCTCGTACTATTTCTTGCAATACTTTGAGGAGGGTTGCATATTGTAAGACGAGCAGATGTATCTAAATTAACGACGAATAAATCTCTAAAACCTCCAAATAGTTGGTGTGTAGGAAACACTTTATCAGTATCATCCCATATATTTATAGTGTGACCAAGAACACCATAAGATGTAAATCGACCTTGATTGTTACCTGTAGAAATTTCCGATAATATTTTTGATATTGGAAATGGATATTTATGTACAGTTACATCCGAAATAACAACGCTTGAAGACTCTTTTTCTGAGAGAGCATATATATCTTTTAAAGTTTGGCTTTTTCCAACATTGTTTGGACCAACAAAAACCACTATATCATTTGCTGATATTTCAATTTGTTGTCCATTATTAAAAGTTAAATGAGAAATATATCCTCCAGGTTTTTGACTTTCCAGTTCAGATAAAGTTTTTATGTTTAATTCACTCACCACGTACACCTCCATTATTTATTGTGTTTTCT